>CANIAI010000039.1 GCA_947465275.1 Acidobacteriota bacterium
CGGTCCGCGAGCGACGGGAGGCCCTCAGCTGCGGGCGCGGCGGCGAGCCCGACGAGGCGAAGCGCAGGCCAGCGTCGCATGTCAGCCGAAGATGTCGCGGACGCGATCGAAGATGCCGCGGTCCTCGCCGTCGTGCGGGGTCGGCGAGAACTTCTCCTTCGGGAGCGCCTCGGCGAGCTGCTCGAGCAGCTTCTTCTGCTCGCGGGTCAGCTTCTTCGGCGTGACGACCTTCACGGTGACCAGCAGGTCGCCGTGGCCGCGGCCGCTGACGTCGGGCATCCCCTTGCCGCTCAGGCGCAGCGTGGTGCCGGTCTGCGTGCCCTCGGGCACCTGGAACGGTTCCTCGTCGCCCTCGAGGGTCGGGATGACAATCCTGCCGCCGAGCGCGAGCGTGGGGAAGTTCACCGGGATCTCGCAGTAGAGGTCGTTGCCCTCACGGCGGAAGAACGGGTGATCCTGCACGTGGACGACGACGTACAGGTCGCCGGCAGGGCCTCCGGCCGAACCGGCTTCGCCTTCCGCGGTGAGGCGCAGACGCTGCCCGGTCGCGATACCGGCCGGAATACGAACGGTGATCTTCCGTTCCTTCTGAATGCGCCCGGCGCCGCGGCAGGTGGTGCACGGCTTCTGGATCACGGAGCCGGTCCCACGACACTGACCACAGGTACGGGCGACGGTGAAGAAGCCCTGCTGATACCGCATCTGGCCGCGCCCATGGCATTGCGGACACATCGTCGGCTTCGAGCCGGGGGCGGCGCCGGAGCCCTCGCAGGTTTCGCACGACTCCTGCCGCGGCACCTGGATCGACGTCTCGGTGCCCTTCGCCGACTCCTCGAACGAGATCTCGAGGTCGTAGCGCAGGTCGGCGCCCCGTTGCGGACCGCCCCGGCGGCGGCCGCCGCCGAACATGTCGCCGAGGCCGAACACGTCACCGAGGCCGCCGAAGATGTCTTCGAAGCCGGTGAAGACGCTCGGGTCGAATCCGCCGGTCGCCGCGCCTCCGAGCCCCTGGTGCCCGAAGCGGTCGTACATGTGCCGCTTGTCGGTATCGGCCAGGACGGAGTACGCCTCGGCGGCCTCCTTGAAGCTCTCCTCCGCCTGCGCGTCGCCCGGGTTGCGGTCGGGGTGGTACTTCAACGCGAGCTTGCGGTAGGCGCTCTTGATCTCCTGGTCCGTCGCCTCCCGGCCCACGCCGAGAATCTCGTAGTAGTCGCGCTTGCTCACGCCGTCGCCACCTTCACCATCGCCGCGCGGAGCAGACGCTCACCCAGCATGTAGCCGCGCCGCAACTCGGCGATCACCTGCCCCTCGCGGTGATCCGGGCTCGACTCCTGTGCCACGGCCTGATGGAACCGCGGGTCGAAGTCGGCGCCGGTCACGTCGATCGGCTTCACCCCGCGCTTCCGGAGCAGCTCGACCATCTGCTTGTGAATCAGTTCCACGCCGGTGCGGTACGCCACCGCATCGCCGGTGGCCGGCGTCTGCAGGGCGCGCTCGAGGTCGTCGACAATCGGCAGCACCTCGGCCAGCAGGTCGGCCGCGGCGGTCTCGGCGTGCTCGCGGCGTTCGCGCTCGATTCGCTTGCGGTAGTTGTCGAATTCGGCGGCCGAGCGCAGCAGCCGGTCGTGCAGCGCGTCCTTCTCCCGGCGCAGCGCCTCGAGCGGATCCCCGGGTGTCGCCTCGGGGGCGTCCGGGGTGGTGTCGGGGGTCTGGGGGTCGTTCACCTGTTCGTCAGCCATGGTTCTCGTGCAGCCCCCCGGGGAACCCGCGCAGGCGGGATCCCGGTGCGGGGCGAAGGAATAGGGTCAGTTCGAATCGCGCAGCACGCGGGAGACGGCGAGCGTGGTGCCGTCCACGAGCGAGATGGCGCGGGAGTAGTGCATACGGGTCGGGCCGATGACGCCCACCGTGCGGATCGATGTTCCATCGACCGCCGTCGCCGCCACGAGGCTGAACGGGCGCAGGTCGGGGGCCGAATGCTCGGCGCCAATCACGATCGTCAGCCCCGGCCCGTCGATGTACTGGTTCAGCAGGTGCACCATGCGCTCACGCTCCTCGAGGATTTCGAAGAGTGCGCGCAACGTCGACA
Organism: Acidobacteriota bacterium; assembly: GCA_947465275.1. Lineage (GTDB taxonomy): Bacteria > Acidobacteriota > Vicinamibacteria > Vicinamibacterales > UBA2999 > JBEBGV01. Next base: position 2,090 of record CANIAI010000039.1, read on the forward strand.
TCGACACGCCGTCGAGACCCGCGTCGTCGAGCAGCGACGACGCCCCTTCGACGTGGAACGTGTGATTCGGCGGCAACTGGTCGAGCGTCGAGCGGGCGAGGCGCAGCGCACGGCCCATCAGATGGTCGTACACCGTGCGTTCCTCGCGCAGCCGTTCGAGCACGGCGGCGCGCACCTCCGTGAGCGAGTAGCCGGCGAACTCCTGCGTGAGGAAGTTGGCCGCCTGCACGAGATCTTCGGGGCGGACGTCCTCGCCGGCGTCCACCACCTTCTGCGTGACCTGCCGGTCGCGCGAGACCACCACGACCAGCACGCGGGTGCCGCCCAGCGGCACGAACTCGAGCCGCTGCAGGATCGGCCCGCGCGCTTCCGCGAGCGCGAACCCGACGTGGCGGGCGGCGCGGGAGACCGCGTGCGAGACCCCCGCCAGCAGGTGGTCCATGAAGGGCGATTCGCCGGCGCGCTGCCGCAGCTCGTGCTCGACGCTGGCCGGCGGACGCGCGGGCCGGCGGCTCTCGAGCAGGAGATCGACGAATGCGCGGTACCCGCGATCGGTGGGGACGCGGCCAGCTGAGGTATGCGGCTGGTGCACGTAGCCCAGCGTCTCGAGCTGCGCCAGCAGGTTGCGGATGGTGGCTGACGACAGGCCGAGACCGCTCGCATGCGCGAGCACCTGGGACGACACCGGTTCGCCCGTCTCGATGTACTCGCGGACGAGCGTCGCCAGGAGGCGTCTGGAGCGATCGGACAGTTCGTGTGAACCCATTGTGGCTCAGGATATTACGGGCACTTCAGATTATAGCGGAGGAGGTGGGTCACCTCCAGAGCCGCCGGCCTCCCGGCACGGGGAGCGCGCTCAGAGACCGGCGCGGCGGGCCAGCGCGGCCGCTTCTGCCCGTGCGACCGCCCCCACCTCGGCGGTATCGATGCCCGTCAGGCGGAAGTCGTCGACCAGCAGCTGGCCGTCGACCAGCGTCATCCGCACGTCGGCCGCCGAGGCGCCGAAGACGACCGCGCCCCACGGGTCGGGCGCCGGGGACATGTGCGGAGCCCCGCGGCTGACGAGGACGAGGTCTGCCCGTTTTCCGGGCTCGACCGAGCCGATCTCGGTCTCGAGGCCGAGCGTCTTCGCGCCCGCGCGGGTTGCCATCCAGAGGACGGCCGATGCCGGCAGTGAGCCGGGCCCCTCCTGCCGCCACTGGAGCAGCGCCGCCAGGCGCATCTCCTCGAACATGTCGAGCCGGTTGTTGCAGGCCGCGCCGTCGGCGCCCAGCGACACGCAGAGTCCGTGCGCACGCATCGCGGGCACCGGCGCCACCCCCGATCCCAGCTTCAGGTTCGAGCCGGGGCAGTGCAGCACCTTCACATCGTACTCGGCCATCAGCCGAAGCTCGTCCGCATCGACCCAGACGCAGTGCGCGGCGCAGAGGCGGGGAGAGGCCAGCCCGAGGTCGGCGAGGAACTCGAGGTTCCGGCGGCCGGTCATCTGCCGCACGAGCGCGATCTCGTCCTGCTGCTCGGAGGCGTGCGTGTGCACCAGGATCCCCTCCTGCGCCGACCGCTGCGCCACCTCCCGCAGCAGGTCCGGCGAACAGGACGGGACGAAGCGCGGGGCGAACGCGGCGCGCAGCCGTCCGCCGGCCTGACCGTGCCAGCGCCGATGGAGTGCGACGCTCTCGTCGAGTCCGGCGCGCGTGCCTTCGCGGAGCCGGTCCGGCGTGCCGTCGCCCGGCAGGTCCATCAGGCACTTGCCGATGGTGGCGCGCAGGCCGGTGCCGGCGATCGCGTCGAAGACGACATCGGTGTCGTGCACCGTCTCCATCGTCAGCACCGCCGTCGTGCCGCCACGCAGCAGTTCGGCCGCGGCAAGACGCGCCGACGCGCGGAGCGAGGCCGGCGTGTGCGCCGCCTCCATGGGCCAGATGCGGGTGCGGAGCCAGGGCAGCAGGCGCAGCCCCTCGGCCGAACCGCGGAACAGCGTCTGGCAGAGGTGCAGGTGCGTCTGGATGAAGCCGGGCAGCAGGTAGTCGCCGCCGGCGTCGACCACCCGGTCGTGGCGTGTCGCCGGCTCCGCACCGACCGAGGCGATGCGGCCGTCCACGATCGAGACGGCCCCCTCGAGCACCTCGAGGCGGTCGTTCATCGTGAGGATCGTGGCGTTGCGGATGAGGAGGGAGGCCATCGGACGGCGTCCGACCTAGGATCGCACCGCCCCTTCCCAGCGCAGGCTGGTCGTCTCGCCGCCGGTGCTCGCGGCCTTGCCGTGCTTCACCGCGATGAGCTCGGCGAGGATGCTGACCGCGATCTCCTGCGGGGTCACCGCGCCGATGTCGAGGCCGATCGGGGCGTGCACCTTGCGCAGCGCGTCCGCCTCGAATCCCTCCTCGACGAGGGCGTCGTAGATGCGGCGCACCTTGGCGCGGCTGCCGATGAGCCCGACGTAGCGGAGCGGACGTGCGGCGAGCGCGCGCAGTGCGTCGAGGTCGTGGCGGTGCCCGCGCGTGACGATGACGGCGTAGGCGGTCGCCGGCAGCGTGTGCGTTGCCAGCCACTCGGGGATGTCGGCGACGATCACGTCGGTGCCAGATTCGAAGCGCGCGACGTTGGCGAATTTCTCGCGGTCGTCGATCACGTGGATGCGGAAACCCGCCTCGTGGGCCATCCGCGCGAGCGAGTGGCCCACGTGGCCGGCGCCGAAGACGTACACATCGGGGGCGGGCTCGACCGGCTCGATGAAGACCTCCATCTGCCCGCCGCAGATCAGGCCTGACTCCTCGGCGAAGTCGTCACTCAACTCGTAGCGGACGGTGGCGTGCCGGCGTGACTTCAGCGCCTCGCGCGCCTTCCAGAAGGCATCGTCCTCGTAGCAGCCGCCGCCGATCGTCCCGACGGTGCGGCCGTCGCCGTAGACCAGCATCTTGGCGCCGACCCGCTGGGGGGTCGAGCCGCTCGACGCGACGATCGTGACGAGCGCGACCTCCTCGCCCGCCGCAAGGGCGTCGGACAGTGCCGCGAAGACTTCCTGGTTCATGCTCGCGATTATAAGACCGTGGTGCGGGTGCGCCGTCCGCGGGACCCTACCAGCGGTGCAGTTCGCAGTAGTCGGTCGGCTCCGCTCCGGCGAGGAACGACTCCCGGTAGGTGCGCGGGCAGCCCGGCAGTGCCAGCTTGCCGGTGTCGCGGTCGATGTCGGCGAAGGTGATGCCCTCGGGCACCTGGAACTGGGTGTCGGGGTGCCCGGCGAGCGCCGCCTTCATGAACTCGGTCCAGATCGGCAGCGCCGCCTGCGAGCCGCTCAGACCCAGCGGCTGGTTGTCATCGAAGCCGACCCAGACGACCGTGAGCAGTTCGGGCGTGAAGCCGACGAACCAGGCATCGCGCAGGTCGTTGGTCGTGCCGCTCTTCCCGGCGGCGTCCAGGGTGAAGCCGTTGCCGCGCGCGCTCGCGCCGGTGCCCTCGTTCAGCACGCTCCGCATCATGTTCGTGACGAGGAACGTGGTGTCGGGCCTGGCCACCGGCCGCGGCTGCGCCGGTTTCGGCCGCAGCGCCTTCGCGGCGGCCTCGATGTGGTCGAGGGCCACGAGCGGACGCACGGCGCCGCCGTTCTGGAACAGCGTGTAGGCCTGTGCGACTTCCATCGGCGTCAGCTCGAACACCCCGAGCGTGATGGACGGGAAGCCCTTCGGCGCCTGGCCGACACCCACGCGCCTCCAGAGCGCCGCGACGCGGTCGAAGCCGACCTGCTGCCCGACGTGGATGGTGCCGAGGTTGCGCGACATCGCGAGCGCGCGCCGCCAGGTGATCAGCCCGTCGTACGAGTCGTAGTTGCGCGGCTCCCAGACCTGGTCGTCGAAGGTGAAGGTCTCGGGATCGTCGCTGGTCAGCGCGGCGGGGGAGAAGTCGGTGCGGCCGTCCTCGATGCCGGCCTCGAAGGCCGACAGGAAGACGAACGGCTTGAAGACCGAACCCGGCTGCCGCCTGGCCACCAGGGCGCGATTGAACTGCGACTGGTTGTACGAGCGTCCGCCAACCATCGCGAGCACCTCACCGGTGCGCGGGTCGACGGCGATGAGCGCGGCCTGAGCCCGCTGCTTCTTGCGGCGCAGCAGTTCGTCGACCTTGCCCAGGCCGTTCCGCACCGCCTCGATGGCGAGCCGCTGCAGGTTGCTGTCGAGTGTCGTGTAGACGTCGACCTGGCCGCTCTGCGTCGTCAGCCCCGGGAAGGTCGTCTCGACCTGCTCGGCCACCATGTCGACGAAGTAGGGCGCTTCGTTGTCGACGGAGCGGGCGACGACCTTGAGCGGTTCCTTCAGGGCGGCCTCACCGGCCCGTTCGGTAATCACCCCCTGCCGCATCATCGATGTGATGACTACGTTGCGGCGCTCGACCGACCGCTTCGGGTTCGCGAACGGCGACCGCAGGCCCGGGTTCTGGATCACGCCGGCGATGGTGGCCGCCTCGGCGATGCTGAGGTTCGAGACGTCCTTCCCGAAAAAGAGCCGGGCCGCCTCGGCGACGCCGTGGATCGAGAACGACCCGCGCTGCCCGAGGTAGATGTCGTTCAGGTACAGCTCGAGGATCTCGTCCTTCGAGGCGCGCCGCTCCAGCACCAGCGACATGAAGCCCTCGCGCGCCTTGCGCGCGTACGAGCGCTGCCGGGTCTGGAGTTCCGCGTTGAACTCGTCGGCGAGGAAGAACATCCGCGCGAGCTGCTGCGTGATCGTGCTGCCGCCGACCGCAAACTCGTTCCGGCCGATGGCGTTGGTGATCGCAGCGGCGACCATGCGAATCGGGTTGATGCCCGGGTGGTAGTAGAAGCCCTGGTCCTCGGTGGACAGGACCGCCTGCTGCATGTGCGCCGGAATCGCGGAGAGCGGCACCGTGCGCCGCTTCTGACGATTCCCGCTCGCCATCAGCGCGGTGAGCAGCGGTGGGTCGAGCCTGACCGCCTCGGTCGGCCGTCCGCTCACCTCGATGCTGCGGATCACGGTCGAGCCTGGCGCGGCGGCTGATGGGGCCGCCGACGCGCGCTGCACCGCCGGTGGCGTCGCGTAGATGAACCGGACGACCTGACCGGCCTGCGGACCGCCGCGCGGGCGCACCTCGACGGCGTTGGGCCGCACGGCGAACTCGCCTGGCGCGGCGACGCTGGTGCGCTGCGCGTAGCCGAGGTCGTTCAGCCGCACGAGCAAATCGGCTTCGCCGAGCGTCTGCCCGCGGCGAATGTCCACCGGACGCGCGTAGACGCGCGGCAGCGTTCGTTCACGCTCGCCGTGCAGGCGGGCATCGATGATGCGCGAGTACGAGACGTAGAACCAGCCAACCGTGCCGAGGCCGATCGCGACGACGACCGCGAGCGCGATCAGCAGGCCGCGGACGAGCGTCGACCGACCCGACCATCGGGTGCGGCGCCGACGGGGTGTGCGCTCGGGCGGCTTCGGCTGGGACGGCGGCACGGGTGAGGACGCTTTCGCGTCAGACGACGATGATCCAGTGCGTGCCCATGTCGAGCGTCAGCTCCTCGCTGAGGCGCTCCACCAGGCCGGGGCCGTACTTGTTCAGGAAGCCGACGAAGCCGATCTCGCGTTCCTGCGGATGCCCGCCGGGGAACGCCTGCCGCTGGGCGTGCGTGAACTGCCGGCGCAGCGTCTCGTCCTTCCGCTTGGCGGCCTGGATGATCTTGCCGTGCAGCTTCCTGAGGTCGTCGTCCATGCGTCCCAGCGTGGACCGGGTGGCCCCTTCCAGCGTCGGGTCGACCTGCGTGACCTCGCGCGCGACCGCTTCCATGCGATCGCGAATCGCCTCGCCGACGGCGGTCACCGCCTGCTCGATCGCCGGCGGCAGCTGCGCCTCGAGCAGCGCGTTGAGCGCTGCCTCATCCTGCGGCCGCAGCGCGGCGAGCGGCACCTCGTGCTTGGTCAGGAAGCGGAGCGCGTTCGAGTCGACCAGCGTCGCGCTCGCCCGCTGGAACACCAGCGGCATCGGCACGCCGAACGCGTCGTACACGGCGCGCAACTGCCCGAGGTAGGCAAGTTCGCTCGGTCCCGAGACGTAGGCGACGGTGGGAAAGAGCGAGTCCTGGATGATCGGGCGCAGCAGGACGTTCGGGCTGAAGTGCTCGGGAGCCCGCCGCGCTTCCTCGATCAGCGCCTCACGCGATTCGACCCGGTCGCCGACCCGGAAGGCGTCGCCCTCGACCTGGACACCCTCGCGTCCGTGGCCCAGGTGGAACAGGCAGGCGCTCGTCTCGACGGGGCTGACCTGCGCGTGGTAGCCGCGTGCCTTGAGCGCGGCGCCGGCGGCGATCGCCGCCCGCGACGTCTCGCCCGCATGCTCGAGCTCGCGGGCGAACACCTGCGCGACGAGCGGCTTGGTGGCGACGTCGGAGGCGTCGTAGACGACCAGGCCGAGCGGCCCGAGCGTCGCTTCGAGCCAGCGGGCGAATGCGTCGGCCATGCCGATGCCCGGCTGGTATGCCTCGCGCAGGCTCGACAGCAGGGCCGGCGTGAACTCGGTCGCCGGGAGGACGCGCTGCAGTTCCTCGATGGCCTCTTCGATCGTCTCGTCGAGGCCGACCCGGGCGACTGAGCCTTCGTTCGCACCGGCCGGGTGGCCGATCGAGACGTGGCGCAGCTGCATCTCGGCATCGAGCAGGCCGCAGCCCTTCACCTCGTCCCAGTCATGGTCCTCAGCGTCAACCCAGAAGACGGGGACGGCGGGCACGCGTTCCTCGACGCGGATGCGTTCAGCGAGCCGGATGGCGGTGAGGGCCTTGAGGAGGGTGAAGAGGGGACCGCCGAAGAGCCCGGCCTGCTGGCCCGTCACGACGGCGACCGTCTCGGGGCGGCGCAGCAGGTTCGCGGTGGTCACCGCCGCGGCGGGGGCACCGCGGCGGGCCTGCTGGGCTCCGATCACATCGGCGACAGCAGTGCCGGGGCGGGGACAGGCGCGGGTACGGGCAATGGCCGTCCGCCATGCCTCGCGCGACCTCGGGTCGCCGGCATAGAAGTCGGACACCTGACCGTACGCGAACGCATAGTCCGCGGCGAGCCGGTTGATCCAGGGGAAGCGACGAATATCGACGGGGATCTGGGCGGCAGTGGCCAGACCTGACTGGGGTAGCACCGGACGCCTACTGTCGCAGAGCGTCGCGCGCACTGTCAAGCTACGGGTAGTTTCACTCGTAACGCGTTGGACCACCGAATCTTACGTGTTAGGATCCACGGTCGATACTCCCTCCGCCCACGCCCGTGGGCCGGGTCACCGGTCCCGCCGTGAAGGAGCCCATTCTGTCCCCGGATAATCTGTCCTTCCTCTTTCCCACGCCGGCGTACGGACCCTATCAGGTCACGCGTGACCTCGGAGACGGCCGGGCTGGACGCACCTGCCTCGCCGAAGAGCCCTCGGGCCGCCCGGTGGTGATCCGCGGATTCGACGTCGCGGTGCCCGAAACCGGCCGCGAGGCGCTGTCCGGATTTCTCGCGCAACTCGCGGGCCTCGGGCTCGAGCATCCCTCGCTCAGCGAGCCGTTGGCGAGTGGCGAGACCGACGGCACGCTGTGGATCGCCCACCGCTATCTGCCTGGCATGCCGCTCGACAGTGGCGGCGCCCCGGCAGGTCTTACGGCTGAGGCGGTCGCCCGGCTGCTCGAGCCGGTCGCGGCCGCACTCGACCATGCCGCCATGGCCGGCGTCGTCCACGGAGACCTGACCCCGCGCGACATCATCTGTCGCGACGGGCGCGGGGCGCTCGCCGGCATCGGAATCGTCCAGGCCCTGGGCGCGGCCGGGCTCGCGCTCACCGGGCTTGCCCCGTGGGCATCCCCGCAACGGCGTGCAGGCGCCCTGCCCACCCATGCGGACGACGTCTACGCGCTGGCGGCGGTCGCCGCCAGCCTGCTCGGCGTGCAGGAGCCGCTCACGCTCGGGTTGCCCGAAGCCGAAGGGGCATCGGACGAGGGCGAGGAGTCGTCCGCGCCGGTGCCGACCCGGGTGCTCGCCGTCCTTGCGCGAGGACTGGCGTCCGAATCGTCGGAGCGGCCGGTCAGCGCGCTCTCGCTGACGGCGCTCCTGTTCACCGCTGCCACGGCCGCCGCGCACCGCGCGGGGCGAGCCGACGTCGAGGGCAACGAGCGCGAGGCGATCGAACTGGCCAGGCCGTCGGGGTCGGGAGAGGCGGCAGCGCTGTCGGAACCGCTGTCGCTCACCCTCGCCCCCCCGCCGGAACTGTCGCTGACGCTCGCGCCTGAGCCGGAGCCTCCGGCTGCACCCACCGCCTGGGACGAGGTGTCACTCGTCATGACGGTGGCCGAACCCGCGGAGAGCGAGGACACCGGACCGAGCTTGACCATCGAGCCGCCTCCGACGCGAACGCCCGAGCCGGAGCCGCTCGCACGCTTCGAGTACGTCAACCAGGTCGAGCACCTGGAGCACGTGGAGCCGGACGTCGTTCGCCCGGCCGTCGGAGACCACCTCCCTGAAGAGGTCCGTGCAGAGGCACGTGCCGACGTCGCTGAGGACGCTGAGCACGACGGGCGCCACGATGCCGGCCTCGGCTGGGACGACGCGCCGGTCGACACAATCGACACCCGGGGGGAAGAGCCACGGGAAGAGCCACGGGAAGAACCGCGGTCGTACTCCAGTGCTCCTCCGGTA
>CANIAI010000040.1 GCA_947465275.1 Acidobacteriota bacterium
GGCCATCGGGGCGAGCGCCACGCGTCCGCCCGTCGCCTGCGCGAGCAGCGCCTGCCAGGAGCGGAGGCTTGCCGTGGTGTCGTGCTGGTATCCGTCCTGGATCTCGGCGATGACCTGCGGGAAGTGCGGGTTCCGAGGATACCGGTCGCGCAGGCCGGCGACGAAGCTGATGGCGCGCGGGTAATCCTTCTCGTACCAGAGGTAGATGACGTGCAGCTGGTACTCGGCCTCACTGCGCAGCAGCTGGCCGCCGTCGCGCGACCGCAGCATCTCGCGCAGCCCCTCCGCCCGATCACCGCCAGGCAGGAGGAGCAGGAATCGGAAGATCTTGGCGGCCGTCGGCGCCACGTCGGCGTAGTAGTGGTAGAGCCCGATGCCGAAGTAGGCGTCGAGCAGGGTGGGATCGAGCGCGAGGGCCCGCTCCAGCGACGCCTTGATGCGCTTGCCGTCCCGCGCGGCCGAGAGCACCTGCCCGCGCAGCACCCGCCACTGGCCACGCGCGCCATACGCGCCTCCCAGGTAGAACCAGGCCTCGGCGCGCTGCGGCTCGGCCTCCGTCCAGGCGAGCATCCCGGCGATCGCCGCGTCGGACTCCGCCTGGAACCGGGCGTCGAGGGCCGTATCGCTCGGGTTGATCTGGATTTGCCACCAGAGGGCGACGGTTTCGAGCAGCGAGCAGACCGGCTTCGGCACGCGCGCGTCCACGGCGCCGCGCGGCGGAATGCCGTTGTCGCAGGAGCGCCCCAGCAGGTCAGGCACCTGCTCGAAGCGCGCGTCGAGGATGGCGTCGTAGATGCGGGCGATCTGCGGGCCCCCGGTCAGGCTGCCGCCCTGGGGCGGGGGCTGCCCCGGCGCCGGTCCCTGTGCCGCCGAGCGCGACGGATGTGCGAGGGACAGTGCGAGCGCCGCCATGCCGGCCACGACGCAGGAGCGGACGCTCACGTGATGCTGGTCTTGAGCTGCTGCTTGGCGGCGTGCCGTTCGAGGGCGAGCACAATCAACCGGTCGATCAGCGCCGCGTAGCCGAGGCCGCTGGCCTCCCAGAGCTTGGGGTACATGCTGATCGTGGTGAAGCCCGGGATCGTGTTCACCTCGTTCAGGAAGACCTTGCCGTTCGTGCCGTCGACGAGGAAGTCGACGCGTGACATGCCGGCGCCTTCCACGGCCCTGAACGCCTCGATCGCGAGCCGGCGGATGTTCTCGGTCTCGAGCGGCGAGAGGGGCGCCGGAATCAGGAGCTTCGAGCCCTCGTCGAGGTACTTCGCCTCGTAGTCGTAGAACTCGCGCGAGGGGACGATCTCACCGGCCACCGAGGCTTCCGGGTCGTCGTTGCCGAGGACGGCGCATTCGATCTCGCGTGCCTGCGGCACCGCTGCCTCGATCACGACCTTGCGGTCGAAGCTGAACGCGAGGGTGACCGCATCCGCGAGCTCCTGTGGCGTCTTCGCCTTCGAGATGCCGACACTCGAGCCAAGGTTCGCCGGCTTCACGAAGACCGGAAAGCCGAGCGTCCGCTCCACCTGCGTCGCGGCGCCGGCGTCGCGCTGCCATTCATGGCGCAGGTAGACGAGGTATGGGGCCACGGGCAGCCCGCGGGCGGCGAAGAGCACCTTCATCACCGCCTTGTCCATGCCGACGGCCGACCCGAGCACGCCCGCGCCGACATACGGCACGTTGGCGAGTTCGAGCAGCCCCTGCACGGAGCCGTCCTCACCGTAGGGACCGTGGAGCACCGGGAAGATCACGTCGAGTCCGAGCCCGGTGACGATCGCCTGCTGGTCGCCGTCGCGCGCGTCGCCGCTGCCCGGGCGCTCGATGGTCAGCATCGCCTCCTCGCTCGGATAGGCGACGAGGTGCGCCTCGCGTCCCCTCGCCAGGCGGCCACCGTCCGCCCGGGCGTGTTCGAGCACGTCGGCCGCGGAGATCGCGGTCGGCACCTTGTCGGCGAGTGACCAGCGTCCCGACTTTTCGATGCGGATCGGAACGGGGTCGTAGCGGTGGCGATCGAGGTGGCGCATGATCGAGGCGGCCGACGCCACCGACACTTCATGCTCCCCGGACCGGCCACCATAGATCACGCCAACGCGCAGCTTCTTCACGGTGGTTTCTAATATACCTGTGTCGTCCCCCTCTTTCAGGTTCACGCTCACGAGTACCGACGGTGCCGCGCGCCTCGGTCAGTTCGAGACGCCCCACGGCGTGGTGCAGACGCCGGCGTTCATGCCGGTCGGCACCCAGGGCAGCGTCAAGGCCATGCGCCAGGACGATCTCGAGGTGCTGGGCGCGTCGATCATTCTCGGGAACACCTATCACCTCTACCTCCGGCCCGGGCACGAGCTGATCGCCCGGCGGGGGGGGCTGCACTCGTTCATTGGCTGGAACCGGCCAATCCTGACCGACAGCGGCGGGTTCCAGGTGTTCAGCCTGGCGGAGCGACGCACGATCACCGAGCAGGGGGCGGAGTTTCGCTCCCACCTGGACGGTTCGCGGCACATGCTGACCCCGGAGCGGGCGGTCGACATCCAGGCGTCGCTCGGATCCGACATCGCCATGGCCTTCGACGAGTGCCTGGCCTATCCGTCGAGCCGTGAGGCGGCGGCCCGGTCGATGGCGATGTCGCTGCGGTGGGCGAGGCGGTGCCGGGAGAGGCTTGACCAGCTTCGGGCGGGTGACGTGCCCGAGGTGACGGTCACCAATCCCGGGCAGGCCCAGTTCGGCATCGTCCAGGGGGGCGTCTTCCAGGACCTGCGCGACGAGAGCGCCGATGCCACCGTGGCGATAGGGTTCGACGGCTACGCGATCGGCGGCCTGAGCGTGGGTGAGCCGAACGAGCTCATGTACGAGGTGACGGCCGCAACCGCCCGGCGGTTACCGGCTGACCAGCCGCGCTACCTGATGGGGACCGGCACCCCCGAAGACCTCGTCGAGTCGGTGGCCAGGGGCATCGACATGTTCGATTGCGTCATGCCGACCCGCAACGCCCGCAACGGCCAGCTCTTCACCAGCCAGGGGCGCGTCAACATCCGGAACGCCCGCTACGCCGAGGACGATCGGCCATTGGATCCGCGGTGCGGCTGCTACACCTGCCGGCGCCATTCACGGGCTTACCTGCGGCACCTGTACATGGCCGGCGAGATGAGCGCGGCTGCCCTTAACACGTTGCATAACCTGAGCTTTTACCTTGACACCATGCAGAGGATCAGGGACGCTATAGCGTTTCGGAACTTCGATACATTCAGGCAGGAGTTCCTTCGGTCGGCTTCCCGCCTGCCTCTCGATTCATGACGGTGTCATTCGTGGGATCTGCCTTCACATGGACCGCCCGTGCCCTGGACCTTCCGGGGCTGATGGCGATGGGGTCGCCGGCCGGCGGCGCGCCGAGCCTGTGGCAATCGCTCGTGCCGATGGCGGCCGTCCTCGGTATCTTCTACTTCGTCATCCTGATGCCCATGAAGCGGCGCCAGCAGAAGGTCGATGCCTTCCTGGCGGCCCTCAAGGACGGTGACAAGGTGGTCACCTCGGGCGGCATCTACGGGCAGATCACCCGCCTCGACGCGACGTCGGTGCAGCTCCAGATTGCCGAGCGCGTCCGCATCGAGGTGTCGCGTAACGCGATCGTCGGCTACCAGGGCCAGGAGCCGGTGGCGTCGGAGAAAGCATGAACAAGAACGTCCAGTGGAAGGTCCTGACCAGCATTGCCGTGCTGGTCATCTTCGCCGTGGTCGGTATCTACCCGATTCTGGCCTCGCAGCGCGGTATCACCTCGCCCTCGTGGCTGATGGACAAGCAGCTGAAGCTGGGGCTCGACCTGAAGGGCGGCGTCCACCTCGTCCTGCGGGTCAAGACCGACGACGCGCTCCGGATCGAGACCGAATCGGAGATGGAGCGCATCCGCGAGGCGCTGCGCACCGCCAGCATCAGCGTCACCAGCGTCACGGCGCCGACCCCGACCGAGTTCCGGGTCGAAGGGGTGCCGTCGGGCCAGGATGCGGCGTTCCGGCAGGCCACCTCCGACGCCCTCACCAACTTCGACCGCAACCCCAGCGCGGGCGCCTACAGCTTCGTCATGAAGCCGAATGTCCAGGCGGCGCTGCGGGAAGAGTCGGTCGAGCAGGCTCGCCAGACGATCGAGCGCCGCGTCAACGAACTCGGCGTCGCCGAGCCGAGCATCGCGCGGCAGGGTGACACGGGCGACCAGATCCTCGTGCAACTCCCCGGCGTCAGCGACGTCAACCGCGCGAAGGGGGTCATCCAGTCGACCGGCCTCCTCGAGCTGAAGATCGTCGAGGGCGGCCCGGCCGGCACCCGCGAAGAACTGCTCGTGAACGGTCAGCTGCCCGAAGGGATGGACGTCGTCCCCGGCGTGTCAGACACCTCTGGCGCGGCCGGCACGACCGTCTATTACCTGGTCCGCAAGGTCGCGGCGGTGCGCGGCACCGACCTGCGCAACGCACGGCCGAGTCAGGATCAGAACAACCAGCCCGCAGTCAGCTTCACGCTGACGCCCGACGGCGCCCGGAAGTTCGGCACGACGACCGAGCAGAACATCGGCAAGCAGCTCGCGATCATCGTCGACGGTCGCGTGCAGTCGGCGCCGACCATCCAGTCGCGCATCACGACCGACGGCCAGATTACCGGCAGCTACACCCCCCAGGAAGTGCAGAACCTCTCGCTCATCCTCCGGTCGGGCGCGCTGCCCGCCTCGATGGACTACCTGGAAGAGCGCACGATCGGTCCAACGCTCGGTGCCGACTCCATCCGGTCGGGCGTGACCGCCTCGCTGGTCGGGCTCGTCCTGATCATCGTGTTCATGCTGGCGTACTACAAGCTGTCGGGCGTGAACGCCATCGTGGCGCTGCTCTTCAACCTGATCATCCTGCTCGGCCTGATGGCGTACATCGGCGCCGTCATGACGCTGCCGGGCATCGCGGGGTTCGTGCTCACGATGGGGATCGGCGTCGATTCGAACGTGCTGATCTTCGAGCGCATCAAGGAAGAACTCGCCGCGAACCGCGGCGTGCGGGCGGCGGTCAACGCCGGCTTCGGCCGCGTCTTCTTGACCCTGCTCGACACCCACGTCGCGGCCCTCATTTCGGCCTTGTTCCTCATTCAGTTCGGCACCGGGCCGATTCGCGGGTTCGCTTACACCCTCATCATCGGGCTGGCGTCGAACCTGTTCACCTCGACGTTCGTGTCGAAGACGCTCTTCGAGCTCGCGCTCGGGCGTCGTCAGCAGGTCGCGACCCTCTCGATCTGAGGCGGACACACAGATGCAGCTCTTCCATAACACCAACTACAACTTCCTGCGGTGGCGCTGGCACGCCGTCGCGCTGTCCTGGGTCGTCATCCTCGCCGGGCTCGGCGTCATCTTCACCAAGGGGATTCCCCGCGGCATCGAGTTCGCCGGCGGGACGGCGGTCATCGCGCAGTTCGACCAGACGCCCTCGGTCGACAGTGTCCGCACGGCCCTGAACCAGAACTATCCCGGTGGCGGCCAGAACGCGGTCGTCCAGACCTACGGCGACCCCAGCCTCCGGCAGGTGATGGTGCGCGTGCCGCAGGTCGGTGCGGAGCAGGGTGCGTCGCTGAGCGCGACGGCGCAGGCGGTCGAGACGGCGCTGCAGGCCGGCAACCTGGGCCGGTTCACTGTGGTCGGCACCGAGATCGTCGGCCCGGCTGTCGGGCAGGAGCTCACGAGCAAGGGGACCTACGCGATGGTCCTGTCGCTGCTCGGCATCCTGGCCTACATCGCGTTCCGGTTCCAGTTCTCCTACGCCGTCGGCGCGGTCGTGGCCACCATCCACGACCTGCTCGTGACGGTCGCCCTGCTGGCGTTCTTCCAGTACGACCTGACGCTCAACGTCATCGCGGCCATCCTGACGGTGACCGGCTACTCGACAAACGACACCATCGTCATCTTCGACCGGGTGCGCGAGAACATGCGCTCGAACCGCCGCGGTTCGCAGAACGAGATCATCAACACCGCCATCAACCAGACGCTCGGCCGCACGGTGCTGACCGCGGGCACCACCCTGCTGTCGGCGATCGCGCTGTTCGTCTTCGGTGGCGAGGTGCTGCGCGGCTTCGCCTTCACGATGATCGTCGGCGTCGTCACGGGCACCTACTCGAGCGTGTTCGTCGCGGCCGCCATCGTCACCTTCTGGCAGCAGAAGCGGATGACCGCCGCCTCGGCGGCGCCGGTGGTGGGCGAGGGCGGCGAGGCTGCCGCCGGCTCGGCGCGCCGCAGGGCCGCCCGCAGCAAGGCCCGGGCTTCGTAGTTCGAACGTCTTCCGCGTGACCCTGCTCGTCGCCGCCCTCCTGGGGGTGCTCCAGGGGCTCACTGAATTCCTGCCCGTCTCGTCGACGGCGCACCTGCTGCTGGCCGGGCACGCGCTCGGGGTCGATGACCCGGCCTTCACCGTGATGATCCAGCTCGGGTCGATCCTCGCGGTGATGTGGCTGTACCGCCGGAAGCTGCTGGCCGTGGCGGCCGGACTCGCGTCCGACCCGCACGCCCGGCGATTCGCGGCGATGATCATCGTGGCGTTCATTCCCGCCGTCATCGTCGGCGGCCTCTTCTCCGGGTTCGTGAAGTCGGTGCTCTACGAGAGCCCCCGGGTGATTGCGACCGCGTTCATCGCGGGCGGGGTCGTGATGCTGCTGGTGGAACGGTTTCGCCCCGTGCCGATCGTGGCGGACCCCGAACAGACCCCGCTGCCACGTGCGCTGGGCATCGGCGCCTGCCAGGTACTGGCGCTGGTGCCGGGCGTCTCGAGGTCTGGCGCGACCATCGTCGGCGGGTTGCTGATGCGGCTCGAGCGGCCGGCCGCGGCGGAATTCTCGTTCTTCCTCGCGATGCCCACGATGGCGGCCGCCTTCGCCAAGAGTCTGCTTGACGTGCGGCACCATCTCGCGCCCGAGCGGGCGCTCGAGATCGGCGTCGGCTTCGTGTTCGCCTTTCTGGCCTCCCTGGTGGTCATCGGCCCGTTCCTGCGTTTCGTGGGGCGTTCAGGCTTCGCGCCGTTCGCCTGGTACCGGATCCTGGCCGGTGTCGCGATCTTCGCGGCCCTGGCGGCAGGATGGCTGCAGTGAGGCGCGTGCAGCGTCCCGAGGAGCGCGTCTGATGCAGTGGTTGCGGCGGCGGTTCATCACCGGTTTCTTCGTGACGGTGCCCCTGATCGTCAGCGTGGCCGCCCTGGTCTGGATCTTCGGTATCATTGACGGCTTCACGGCCCCGATTTCCACCCGGCTGCTTGGCCGGGCGGTGCCGGGGCTCGGCATCCTGCTGACCGTGTTGTTCGTCCTGGCGACCGGCGTGATTGCGACCAACGTGATCGGCCGTCGGGTTCTGAACCGCACCGAAGCCTGGCTGATGCGGGTGCCGGTGTTCCGCACCATCTACTCGCCGGTGAAGCAGCTCGTGGCGGCGTTCTCGCCAGACAACGAGTACGGCTTCAAGCGGGTCGTGATGGTCCAGCACGGCGAGCGCGGCTGGGTCATGGGATTCCTGACGAAGGAATTCACCGTCGACCGAGGTCCGGGGAGCGAGGCGCTGGTGGCGGTCTACGTGCCGACCAACCACCTCTATCTCGGGGACATCGTGCTGTATCCGCGCGAGAAGGCCTTCTATCCCGACGTCAGCGTCGAGGAAGGCATTCGGATCTTTCTGACGGGCGGCATGTCGCTGCCCGGAAGCGTCAGGGACGTCGGGAAGGTATAGATCCCGGGGTCCGCAACAGCGTGTGAGGAGACAAAGAGTGATGAGCGGGTCATTCGCGAGAGTCGGCCGCGTGCTTGCGGTGCTGGTGCTGCTGCTGTCCTGCTGGACGGCGTGGCCATCGAAGGCGTGGGCGCAGGGGCAGCCGGCCGCCGCCGCGGAGGGAGTGCAGGAGCGCGGGCCTGGCGGTGAGGCCAACCTCGTGCTGCCCGACCTCGGGTCCATCGACGTGGGCGGCTACTCCAGCCGGGGACTGCTCCTCGGCGGGCTGGTGGTCTCGGCACTCGGCATCGGCTTCGGCCTGCTGATGATGACCCAGCTGAGGAACCTCCCCGTCCACTCGTCGATGCGGGAGATCTCCGAACTGATCTACGAGACCTGCAAGACCTACCTGGTCACGCAGGGCAAGTTCATCGCAATCCTCGAGATATTCATCGCCGCGGTCATCGTGCTGTATTTCGGGTTCCTCTCGGGGCTCTCGATCCTGCGCGTGGTGATCATCCTGCTGTTCAGCGTGATCGGCATCCTCGGCAGCTATTCGGTGGCGTGGTTCGGCATCCGGGTGAACACCTACGCGAATTCGCGCGCCGCGTTCGCCAGCCTCGAAGGCCGTGCCTACCCGGTCTACGCGATCCCGCTGAAGGCCGGCATGAGCATCGGCATGCTGCTCATCAGCGTCGAGCTGCTCATCATGCTCGGCATCCTGCTGTTCATCCCGGGTGAATACGCGGGTCCCTGCTTCATCGGCTTCGCCATCGGCGAGTCGCTCGGCGCCGCGGCCCTCCGTATCGCCGGCGGCATCTTCACCAAGATCGCCGACATCGGCTCCGACCTGATGAAGATCGTCTTCAACATCAAGGAAGACGACGCGCGGAACCCCGGCGTCATCGCCGACTGCACGGGCGACAACGCAGGCGACTCGGTCGGCCCCAGCGCGGACGGCTTCGAGACCTACGGCGTGACCGGCGTGGCGCTCATCACCTTCATCATGCTGGCGGTGCCGCAGGCGGCCACGCAGATTCAGCTGCTCGTCTGGATCTTCGTCATGCGCGTCATGATGATCATCGTCAGCGCCCTCTCCTACCTGCTGAACGAGGCGATCGCGAAGGCCAAGTACAGCACCGCCGCCCGGATGAACTTCGAGGCGCCGCTGACCTCGCTGGTCTTCATCACCTCGTTCATCTCGGTCGTGGCGACCTACCTCGTCTCGTACCTGCTCATTCAGGGCATGGGTGACGGCACCCTCTGGTGGAAGCTGTCGACGATCATCACCTGCGGCACGGTCGCCGGCGCGATCATCCCCGAGCTGGTCAAGGTGTTCACCTCGGTCGAGTCCGGCCACGTGAAGGAAGTCGTCATCTCCTCCCGTGAGGGCGGCCCGTCGCTCAACATCCTCTCGGGGCTCGTCGCCGGCAACTTCAGCGCCTACTGGATCGGCCTGAGCATCGTCCTGCTGATGACCATCGCGTACTTCGTCAGCGGTCTCGGGACGTCGATGACCGACCTGATGCTGGCCCCCGCGGTCTTCGCATTCGGCCTGGTGGCGTTCGGCTTCCTCGGCATGGGGCCGGTGACCATCGCGGTCGACTCGTACGGCCCGGTCACCGACAACGCGCAGTCGGTCTTCGAACTCTCGGTCATCGAGAGCATCCCCGGCATCCACCAGGAACTGAAGCGCGATTTCGGCCTGAACGTCCAGTTCGAGAAGGCCAAGGAACTGCTCGAGGAGAACGACGGCGCCGGCAACACCTTCAAGGCGACCGCCAAGCCGGTGCTGATCGGCACGGCCGTCGTCGGTGCCACGACGATGATCTTCTCGATCATTGTCGAGCTGACCAACGGGCTGACCACCGGCACCGAGAAGCTCTCGATCATGCACGCCCCCTTCCTGCTGGGGCTCGTGACCGGCGGCGCCATCATCTACTGGTTCACCGGCGCGTCGACGCAGGCGGTCACCACGGGCGCCTACCGCGCGGTCGAGTTCATCAAGGCGAACATCAAGCTGGATGACACCGTCACCAAGGCGTCGGTCGAAGACAGCAAGAAGGTCGTCGAGATCTGCACCCAGTACGCCCAGCGCGGCATGTTCAACATCTTCCTGACGGTGTTCTTCTCGACACTGGCGTTCGCGTTCGTGGAGCCGTTCTTCTTCATCGGCTACCTGATCTCGATCGCGCTCTTCGGCCTCTATCAGGCGGTCTTCATGGCCAACGCGGGCGGCGCGTGGGACAACGCCAAGAAGATCGTCGAGGTCGAGCTCAAGATGAAGAACACGCCGCTCCACGCGGCGACGGTGGTCGGTGACACGGTCGGTGACCCCTTCAAGGACACCTCGTCGGTCGCCCTCAACCCGGTCATCAAGTTCACGACGCTGTTCGGGCTGCTGGCGGTCTCGCTCGCCGTCCGCCTCAGCGCCGATGCCGGACCGGCGGTGGGACACGCCCTGGCGGCGCTGTTCTTCCTGGTGTCCGTCGTGTTCGTCTACCGCTCCTTCTACGGGATGCGGATCGGCGGCGACCTGCGCTGAGTGGGCGGATCGGGCGGCGGCGCCGGCGGTTTACGCTGGCGCCGACCCGCTCCGGGTCCGGCTTCGACCGTGCAGAGGCGGGAAGCTCGGGTATTTCCTGTTGCCTTACCCGCCAACCGGGGTAATAATCTCGGCTCTTCGATGCTCGGGCGATAGGAGCACTTTGGCAAAACCGGTGTCTAAGGGTTCGTCGGGAAGATCCTGACGGTCGTTGACACTAATTTTTGGGCCTA
The DNA here is from genome assembly GCA_947465275.1 of Acidobacteriota bacterium. Taxonomy (GTDB): domain Bacteria; phylum Acidobacteriota; class Vicinamibacteria; order Vicinamibacterales; family UBA2999; genus JBEBGV01. The sequence goes on from CANIAI010000040.1 coordinate 10,478, forward strand.
GCTATAATCGGCCGCCTTTGCCGGCGTCCGAGCCGCGTTTCCAGGAGGGGTAAGACCGGTGCCACGCGACGAAAAAATGTTCGGGGACATCGTCGATCCGTCCATCAAGGTCGGCAGTAAGCAGTGGTACACCGTACCGCTGTCGATCCTGGTGCACACGGCGGCGATCCTCGGTCTGATCATCATTCCGTTGATGGCGGCCGACGTGCTGCCGACGCCGCCCTCGATGATGGGAGCGTTCGTGGCAGCGCCA
>CANIAI010000041.1 GCA_947465275.1 Acidobacteriota bacterium
CGGTGCAGGCCATCTACGACGGCCGGCGCAACGCCCTCGATGACCTCATTGCCGAGATGGTCATCAGCGACGCCGCGAAGGCGAAGGGGGTGCCGGTCGAGCAGTTCGTCAACGACGAGGTGACGAAGCGCGCCGAGCCGGTGACCGACCAGCAGATTGCGGTCTTCTACGGCGAGAACCGCGGACAGATGCAGGGGCGGCCGCTCGAGCAGATGGCGCCGCTCATCCGCCGGTACCTCGAGGACCAGCGGCAGGCCGCGGGCCGCACGGCGCTGATCGCCGACCTGCGCAAGGCCGGACCGGCGGTGCGCGTGCTGTTCGACGCGCCGCGTCAGGAGGTCGCCGTCGCGCCGTCAGACCCCGCGCTCGGCCCGGCCACCGCGCCGGTGACGCTCGTCGAGTTCTCCGACTTCCAGTGCCCCTTCTGCCAGCGCGTCGAGCCGACGATGCAGGCGATCAAGGCGAAGTACGGCGACAAGGTGCGCATCGTGTGGAAGGACTTCCCGCTCACGCAGATTCACCCGCAGGCCTTCAAGGCGGCCGAGGCCGGCAACTGCGCGCTCGAGCAGGGAAAGTTCTGGCAGCTGCACGAGAAGCTGTTCGCGAACCAGCAGGCGCTGCAGCCCGAGTTCCTGAAGCGGTACGCGGCGGACGCGGGACTCGACGCCGCGAAGTTCAACGCCTGCCTCGACTCGTCGAAGTACGAGGAGCGGGTGCGCAGCGCGGTGGCGGCGGGCGCGAAGCTCGGGGTCGGCTCGACGCCGACGACCTTCGTCAACGGCCGTATCGTGAGCGGCGCGCAGCCGCTCGAGGTCTTCGCGGCGGTCATCGACGAAGAACTCGCCCGCGCCGTCAGCAAGTAAGCCCAAGGAGCGCCGTCAGGGCACGAGCACGATCTTGCCGTGCGCGCCCGGCTCGAGCACCATGGCGTGCGCGCGCGGCGCCTCCTCGAGTGGGAGCCGGTCGCGGACGACCGGCGTGAGCGTGCCGCTCTCGAGCCCTGCCACCAGCGCCGCGTGCATCTCGACCATCTCGGCCGGGGTGGTGTTGAACAGCGTCATCCCCAGCAGGTTCACGTCGCGGCCCATGATCTTCCGAGGGTCGATGTCGGCGCGTCCGCGGTTCCCGATGATGACGATGCGCCCGTAGCGCGCCACCAGGTCGAGGTCGCGATCGAGGTTCACGTTCGCGAGCATCTCGAGGATGACGTCGGCGCCGCGGCCCCCGGTCAGCTCCAGCAGCCGGTCGGTGTAACCCGCCTCCCGATGGTTGACGACGGCGTGCGCCCCCTGCGCCCGTGCCAGCGCGACGCCCTCTGGCGTGCCCGCGGTGCCGATCACCCGCAGCCCCGCCGCGCGCGCCATCTGGAGCGCGGCGACACCCACCCCGCCGCTCGCGCCGTGCACCAGCACCGTCTCGCCCGCCTTCGCCCGCGCGCGGAGGAAGAGCGCCCGCCACGCGGTGGCGTATGGCACCCCGAGCGCCGCCCCCTGTTCGAACGACGCGCGGTCCGGCAGCGGCTCCAGATCGGACTCGACGAACAGGCCCGCCTCCGCGTACGCCCCATGGGTGTCGCGCGCGTGTCCGTAGACGCGATCACCGATGCGGAAGCGGCTCACGCCCGTGCCGATCGTCTCGACGACCCCGCCGAAGTCCATCCCCGGCGTGTAGGGGAGCGACGGCGTCCGCGCGTAGGTGCCGGTGCGGATGTAGGCGTCGACCGGGTTGACGCCGGCGGCGTGGATGCGCACGCGGAGCTGCCCCGCGCCGGGTGCGGCGTCCGCCACCTGTTCCACCCGCATCACCTCGGGGCCGCCGAAGGCCCGCACCACCACTGCGCGCATGTTCAGACTCCTGTGTGCACCAGCCGTCGCGTCCGCAGCGCCCATGTGGCGACCAGGACGAGTCCGGCGACGATGAGGCCGACCGAGAGGCCGACCCAGAGCCCGGCGACGCCCCAGCCGAGGCGGAAGCAGAGCAGGTACCCGATGGGCAGGCCGAGCAGCCAGTGCCCGACCAGGTTCACCACCATCGGCGTCATGGTATCGCCGACGCCGCGCAACGCGCCGGTGGCGATCGCCTGCGTCGAGTCGAACAGCTGGAACGCGGCGGCGATGACGAGCAGCCCCGCGCCGATCTCGAGCACGCGCGGGTCGCTCGTGAAGGCGCGGATCATCGGCGTCGGCCAGAGCGCCATCACGATGCCGACCAGCCCCATGAACCCGGCGCCCGTGGCGAGGGCCAGCCAGCCCGCCCGCGCGGCGCGGGGCGCGTCACCCGCGCCGATGGCATGGCCGACACGCACCGCCGCGGCCGACGACAGGCCGAGCGGCACCATGAAGATGAAGCTCGCCACGTTGAGCGCGATCTGGTGCGACGCCGACGAGTCCGGGTCGAGGCGCGCGGCGAGCGCGGTGGCGACCGCGAAGACGCCGACCTCGAGCGTGATCTGACCGGCGGCCGGCAGGCCGAGCACGACGAGCCGGCGCAGCGACGGGAGATGCGGGCGCCGGTCGTGTGGAGGTCCGTCCGGCGCCTGGTTCTTCGCCGGCAGCGTGCCGCGCACCACCCACCAGAGCGCTCCCGCGAGGAACACGCGCGACAGCGTCGTCGCGATCGCGGCGCCGGTGACGCCCAGCGCCGGCATGCCGAGGTGCCCGTAGATGAAGATCCAGTTGACGGTCGCGTTCACCACGTTCGCCAGCACCAGCACCACGACGATCGGCCGCACGAGGTGGATGCCGAGCAGGTAGCGCCGCAGCGCCGCGTACAGCAGCAGCGCCGGCGTGCCGAGCGCCACGACGGCGAGGTACGGACGCGCGTCTGCGAGGATGGCCGGGTGCAGCCCCCAGCGTGGCAGCGTCAGCCAGGCGATCCCGACGAGCCCGAGGACGACGGGCGAAGAGGCGAGCGCGAGCCAGAGCCCCTGCCGGAGCCAGCGGCGGCAGTCATCCAGGCGGCCGGCGCCGTACGCCTGCGACACCAGCGTGTCGAGGCCGAGCATCAGCCCCATGCCGAAGATGGCGAACGCGAAGTAGATGCTGCCGCCCGTCCCGGTGGCCGCGATCGCCGACGGACCGACCGGGCCGACCATCAGCGTGTCGACCAGCCCCATCGCCATCCAGCCGATCTCGGCCACGACGATCGGCCCGGCCACGCGGGCGAGCGCCGCCGCCTCGCCCCGCAGAGACCTCCGGGCCGGGAAAGTGCCACAATGCGGCTGCGCGGGCGGCATCCGTCCATTGTCGCCGATGGCTGCCGACGCTCCCCGCACGCCCCGGAGCACACCCATGACGATGAGCCCGTACGATCACCACGTCGGTGAGGCCGACGCGGTGGCCATCCTGCACGAGAACTACGAGGTGCTGCGCCCCCTCGCGCGCGCATGGAACGACGCGACGCTCGCGGAGCCGTACGCGCCGGGCAAGTGGACGCACGGCCGCATCCTGGTGCACCTCGCCCAGTGCGAAATCGTCTTCGCCTCGCGACTGCGCTTCGGGCTGGCGCACGAGGCGTACACGGTGCAGCCGTTCGATCAGGACGCCTGGATGGAGGTGGAGCCGGGCGACGGCCGCCTCGCGCTCGACGCCTACGAGACGCTGCGGCCGCTCAACCTGGCGCTCTGCCGCGCGCTCACGCCGGCGCAGCGGGCGAAGCGCGTGGTGCACCCGCAGTTCGGTGACATCAACGTCGAGTGGATCCTGCGGATGTTCGCGGGCCACGAGCGTCACCACCTGCGCCTGCTGGGCTGGCAGGGGTGAGCGGGATCCTGCTCGGGCTGTATGCCCTCGGCGTGCTGATCGGCGTCGTGTTCACCGACGGCCCGCCGCTCACGCGCGTCGGCCTGGCGCTCGCCTGGCCGCTCGGTCCCCTGGCCTTCGTGGCGACCATCACGTTCCTGCTCGGCGTCGCCGGCATCGCCTTTCCGCTGTTCGGCGTCGTCCTGATCGCGGTGCTGGGCGGCCTGCTCCGGGTGGCGCTCGGTTGACGGCGACGGCCTACGCTTCCGACGCGCGGTGCGCCGACTCGGCGAGCAGGTGCGTCTGCGCGTTGAACGGCGCCGAGGCCGACGCCGGCTTCTCGTAGCGGCCCGTCGCATCGAGGATCGTCGCGCGGTCGGTGTCGTTCAGGTACGTGTGCAGCACCACGTCGCGCAGGTGCGCGAGCAGCTCGGGGTCGCGCACCGGGGTGAGCGTTTCGACGCGGCGATCGAGGTTGCGTTCCATCAGGTCGGCGCTGCCGATGTACAGCTCGTCCTGCCCGCCGTTCTGGAACCAGTAGATGCGCGAGTGCTCGAGGAAGCGCCCGACGATCGAGCGGACCCGGATGTTGTCGCTCACGCCGGGGATCCCGGGCCGCAGCGAGCAGATGCCCCGCACGATGAGGTCGATCGGCACGCCCGCCTGCGACGCACGATAGAGCACCCGAATCATCTGGTCGTCGGTGACGGCGTTCAGCTTGAACACCATCCGCGCCGGACGTCCGGCCCGCGCGTGCTCGCCCTCGCGGGCGATGAGCTCGCCGAGCCGCGCCCGCAGGCGCACCGGCGCCACCAGCAGCGCGCGGTAGTCGCGCTGGTTCGAGTAGCCGGTCAGGTAATTGAAGATCTCCGATACGTCCGACACGATCTCGGGGTCGGCCGTGAACAGCCCGATATCGGTGTAGACCTCCGCGGTCGCCGGGTTGTAGTTGCCGGTTCCGGTGTGGACGTACCGCTGGACGCCGTCCGGTTCCTTGCGCACCACGAGACAGAGCTTCGCGTGCGTCTTGAGGTCGGCGAAGCCGTAGACGACGTGGATCCCGTGTGACTCGAGCCGCCGCGCCCAGATGATGTTGTTCCGCTCGTCGAAGCGTGCCTTCAGCTCGACGAGCACCGCCACCTGCTTGCCGGCTTCGGCCGCCGCGATCAGCAGGTCGACCAGCGGAGAGTCGGCCCCGATGCGGTAGAGCGTCATCTTGATGGCGACCACGTGCGGGTCGGTCACCGCCGCGCGGAGGAACGCCTCGACCGACTCGAAGCTGTCGTACGGATGGTGCACCAGCTGGTCCTGGTACCGGAGCTGGTCGAAGATCACCTCCGGGTCCTCGTCCTCGCGCCAGAGCCGCCGCTGCGTGAACGGCGGATGCTTCAGCTCGGGCCGGTGCAGTTCCGCCAGCTCCATCCAGTCGCTGAAACCCAGGCGGTCGGGCGTGCGGAGGATCACGTCATCCGACACCTCGAAGTTCTCCGCGAGGATGTTGAGGACCCGCGCCGGCATGCCCGCCTCGACCTGCAGCAGCGCGATGGCGCCCTGCCGGAGCTGCCGGAGGCTGCGGTTCACCGACTCGAGCAGGTCATCCGCCTCGTCCTGCTGAATCTCGAGGTCGGTGTCGCGCACCACCCGGAACAGGTGGGCACCCCTGACCTCGGTTCCCGGGAACAGTTCACGGATGTTCGCCCGGATGACGTCCTCGAGGAACACGAACGTCGTACCGGGCACGCCTGTCACGGTCTCGGGCAGCGACACGAAGCGCGGCAGCACGTCGGGCACCTTCACGCGCGCGAACTTCGTGCGGCCGCCGTGACGCACGACCACCGCGAAGTTCTTGCTCCGGTTCGACATGAAGGGGAACGGGTGGCCGGGGTCGAACGCGAGCGGCGTGAGGACGGGGCAGATCTCCCGTGAGAAGTAGCCGGCCAGGTACTCGCGGACGCCCGGCGACCAGGCCTCCGGCTCGACGAAGGTGATCCCCTCGGCGGCCAGCAGCGGGCGAAGTTCGCTCCAGCAGGCCGACTCCTCGGCCAGCATCGCGCGGGCGCGCGTCCGCATCGCCTCGAGCTGCTGCTCGGTGTTCCAGCCGTCGGGGGTCAGGTCGTCGATGCCCTCGCGAAGCTTCTTCTGCGTGGTCGACACCCGCACCATGAAGAACTCGTCGAGGTTGCTCGCCGTGATCGCCAGGAACTTCACGCGCTCAAGCAGCGGGTGCGCGGTGTCGCGTGCCTGGGAGAGCACGCGTCCATTGAACGCGAGCCAGCTCAGCTCACGGTTGATGTAGAGCGCCGGATTCTTGAGGTCGTCCGGGTCGATGCGCGTGTCGACCTGACGAGCCGGCACGCGGGCGCTGGTGCGGGGACGTCGTCCCCGCGGGCTGTGGGCGTGCCGGGGCCTGGTGCCGCCCCGCTGCAGGCTGGCGTCCGGGGCGGCTGAACCCGCAGGGGCCGCCGGCGGCTGAGACGGAGCCTGTGCTGAGGCGATTGAAGGATCGCTAGCAGAGCCATGTAACACGACCGGGCCGTCGCCCTGACGGGGTTCCACGGCAGGTACCTCTGCAGGAGGGATGCCGTGTGCCTCAGCGGCTCAGGGGCGCGTCGAGAGGATGCCCGTCGCCGTCGATGTGCACCACGGTGCCGAGGTTGAGGTCCCGGATACCTGCCTCGACCTGCCGAAGGTCGCCAACGATGATCCAGGTCACCTCGTCAGGTCGGATGTAGCGGCGCGCCGCGGCGTCGAGCTCGGCCTCGGTGAGTGCCCGGACGGCCGCGCCGTAGCGCGAGAACCAGGCGTCGGGGTAGCCGTAATTGACCAGCTGCACGCCGGCGTTCTCGAGCGCGGCCAGCGTGGCGAACCGGCCCGGCAGCGCCAGGGTCTGCGTCCGCATGATGCTCTCGAACTCCTCGCCGCGGATGGGGCGGGCGCCGGCGATCTCGCGCAGTTCGCGCTGCACTTCGACGATCGATTCCTTCGTCCGGTCGGTCTGCACCGGCGCGATGACCACGAACGGACGTTCGCCGCGCGCGTTGACGAGCGCGCCGTTGGTGCCGTAGCTCCAGTGCTTGTCGAGCCGCAGGTTGCGGTTCAGCCGCGAGGTCGCAAGGCCGCCGAAGTTGCTCATGACCGTCTCGATCGCGAGGTCGTCGGGCTGGCCGCCCGGTTGTGACCGATGCGCGGCGACGATCACCGACTGCTGCGCGCCCGGCCGATCGATCAGGTAGACCGCGCGTGTGCCCGCCGGGACTGACGCCGGGGCCGCGGTGGCCTTCGCGGGCGCCGTACCGCGCGCCCAGCCGCCGAAGGCCCGCTCGAGCTGGGGCAGCAGCACCCGGAGCGTCACGTCACCCGCCACGATGAGCGTCGACTGGTTCGGGTGGAACCAGCCACGGTGCCAGGCCACGAGATCCGCCTGGGTGATCGCCGTCACGCTGCGCTGGTAGCCCGAGCCACTGAGCGGCGCCCCGTACGGATGTCCGGCTCCGTAGAGCAGCACCGGGACGACCCGCTGCGCCGCCGGCACCGGCTGCGCCTGCTCCTGGGCGATCTGCGCGAGCCGTCGGGACTTCGCGAGCGCCACCATGTCGGCCGGGAACGACGGGTGCAGCACGACGTCGGCGAACAGGTCGAGGGACGGGGCGAGCGTGCGCCTGAGGGTGCGCAGCCGCACGAACGAGAGGTCGAGCGAGCTGCCGGTGACAATCTGCGCGCCGAGCGCGTCGAGGTCGTCGGCGACCCGGAACGTGTCGCGCGTCGTCGTGCCGTCGTCGAGCAGGTCGAGCGCGAGCGAGGCGGTGCCTTCACGCCCCGGCGTGTCGGCGGCGAACCCGGCATCGACCGCGAGCGTCATGTTCACGAGCGGCGTCCCGTGCCGCTCGAGCAGCAGCACCTTGAGGCCGTTCCCGAGCGTCGCGCGCTGGACGGCGGGGAAGGGCGCGTCGGGCTGCGGGGCCAGCGGCGGCACCACCGTGCGGTCGACCGCCGTCTGCGTGGCCCTGAGCCCGCCAACCGGCGTCACCACCATCGTGTAGGCCGGCGCGTCGAGCCAGCGGCGCCCGGCGCGCTGCACGGTCGCCGCCGTGGCGCGGGCCGTCCGTTCGAGGTTGGCCAGATAGGCGGTCGGGTCGCCGCCGAAGGTCGCGCTCTCGGCGAGGATGTCGGACCGTCCGCCAAATCCGCCCAGCCGTTCCGCCCGCCGCGAGAACGCCGAGAGCACGCGGCTGCGCGCCCGCTGCAGTTCGGGCTCGCCCGGTCCCTGGCGCAGCAGGTCACCAACGATGCGGTCGATCTCCGCCTCGACGCGCGCGGGGTCGATGCCGTCGCGGACCGTGGCGGTGATCGTGAAGAGCCCGGCGATCTCGTCCGCCGACATGTCGGCGTTGACGGCGGTGGCGAGCTCCTGGCGATAGACCAGCTCGCGATCGAGCCGTGCGCTGCGCGAACCCGAGAGCACCTGCGCGACGAGCTCGAGCGGCTGCACGTCCGCATCACGCCAGCCGGGCACATGCCACGCGCGATAGACGCGTGCCTGCGGCACCCGGTCTTCCATCACCTCGCGCAGCGGGCCGTCGAGCCGTGGCACCCACGCGCGGGTCGAGGTCGTCGGCGGTCCGGGCGGAATACCCTCGAAGTACGTCCGGACCAGCGCCAGCGCACGCTCCCCGGTGATGTCACCCGCGATCGAGAGCACGCAGTTGTTGGGACCGTAATAGGTGGCGTACCACGCCTTGATGTCGGGCAGGGTGGCCGCGTCGAGATCGGCCATGCTGCCGATCGTCGGCCAGCTGTAGGGATGCGCGGCCGGGTACATCCGCGACACCATGCGGCTGTAGACCGTGCCGTAGGGCTGGTTCTCGCCCTGCCGCTTCTCGTTCTGCACGACGCCGCGCTCGCGCGTCAGCATCGCCTCGTTGATCTGCGCGGCGAGGAAGCCCATGCGATCGGCTTCGAGGTAGAGCGTCCGCTCGAGGGCCGACACCGGGACGTCCTCGAAGAAGTTCGTCCGGTCGGTGCTGGTGGTGCCGTTGCGGTTGGTCGCGCCGAGGTCGTCCATCGCCTCGCGGAAGCCGTGCGGATAATGCTCGGACCCGTTGAAGAAGAAGTGCTCGAAGAGGTGGGCGAAGCCGGTGCGCCCCGGCGCCTCGTTGCGCGAGCCGACGTGATACCAGAGGTTCACGGAGACGACCGGGGAGGTGTGGTCTTCGTGCACCAGCAGGGTGAGTCCGTTGTTCAGCACGTACCGCTGGTGCGGGATCTCGTACGCCTGCCGGTCGAACGTCGGCGCCGGTGCTCCGGCCGCGGGACCACGGGCCTGACCGGCTGGCGCGGCAGGTGCCGTGCGGGCAGCCTGGGCGCGTGAGGCGGTGGTGAGCGTGAACGGCAACGCGATGGTCAGGCCGACTGACAGGAGCAGGAGCGACGGACGGCGCATGGCGCCATCCTAGGACGTCGGGCGTCCCGCTGTCACGGAGGGAGACCGCGAGGCCCCGCGGACCTCCGAGGCGGGGTATATCTGATCACGATGCTCCCCTCGCCCCGTCCGCTCTTCGTGCATGGCTGCAACTATCCCTGGTCGACCGACGGCACCGTCGTGTACTACGGTCTCGACTTCGGCGAGAACGTCTGGGGATCGCACCTCGGGGTGACGTCGCGCCTGCCGGCCATCGCGCGCGACCTCGAGGCCATGGCGGCGCTGGGTTTCACCGCCGTGCGCTGGTTCGTCTTCTGCGACGGGCGCGCCGGCATCGTGTTCGACGACCGCGGTCGCCCGACGGGGCTCGATGACCACTTCTTCCCTGACCTCGACGCGGCCCTGAGCCTCGCCGCCGGCGTCGGGCTGCGACTCTGCCTCGTCCTGCTCGACCACCACTGGATGTTCCGCGGGGTGCGCCAGGTCATCGCCGATCCCATCTCCGGGGACCTGCTCGAAGCGGCCCTGCCGTCGGGGCGGGCGCGGGTGCTGCGCGAAGCGGCGGGTCGCGAGGCGCTGCTCACCCACGTGCTCGAACCGCTGGTGACCCGATACGGTCACGGGGGCGCGAGGTCTGACCTCGGGGCCGCAATCTTCGCCTGGGAGCTGATGAACGAACCAGACTTCGTGGTCGAGGAGTGGGAACAGGACCTCAGCTCGCACGTCGCCGAGCCGATCCGCTTCGCGGAGCTGGGGGAACTGGTGGGCCGATTCAATGCCCTCGTGCATCGACGGTCTGATGCCCTAACAACGATCGGCTCCGCCCGCCTTCGTAACCTCTGGGCGTGGGAAAACCCCGCGCTCGGGGTCGACCTGCTACAGGTGCACTCCTACCCCAACCTGAATAAGCCGAAGCAGGACGTCGACATGTTTGGTCAAAGGCCAGATGAACTCGGGATATTCAGGCCGCTGCTCTTGGGTGAGTTTCCAGGAGACCCACTCGAACAGCATCCTTTGGGCGTACGACCTCCTGAGTGGGGCCTCGAGGACTACCTCGAATGGGCGCTCTCCTCAGGTTTCGCGGGAGCCTGGCCCTGGAGCTTCAGCGGTACGGACCAGTACGGCCGTCTGCGGGCAGAGCAACTCAAGGCGTTTGCGGGCAGACATCCGGCCGTCGTCAATGCACGGTTCAGACGAGGGCTGTAAACGAAACTGAACGCCGTTCGGTATACTTGAACGGTGTTCAGTGAAGAGACCGACTCCTTGGCCCCGGGCCAGCGGCTGTCGCGCCACGAGCGACAGCAGCAGTTCCGGGATGCGACGCGGCGCGCCATCCTCGACGCCGCGCTCGAGCTGTTCGTGCAGGACGGCTACGCCAGCGTGTCGATGCGCAATATCGCCGCGAAAGTCGAATACAGCCCGGCTGCCATCTACAGTTACTTCCCCTCCAAGGACGATATCTTCTTCGCCCTTGCCGAAGAGGGATTCACGCAACTCGGGCAGCAGGAGGTCGCGGCTCCGGCCGAGGCCGACCC
>CANIAI010000042.1 GCA_947465275.1 Acidobacteriota bacterium
CCGTCCTCTTCGCCTACAACGTCAAGAAGGGGAACTTCCAGTCGGCCGCCGAGGCGTTCGCCAAGCACTTCAAGGACGATTACCTCTCAAAGCCTCACTGAAGCCGGTGGCGTGGGCCGGATGCGCCACGGGGTGCGGTACGGTGAAGGCATGATCGATACGTCTCCGGTGGGCTCGCCGGACGCCAGCCGCGCCCTCCACGACGCCCTTCGGTTGCTCGACGCCGCCAGCCAGGCAGCGTCGGTGGACGGCCGCGTCCGGGTGACGGTCACCACGATCGACTCCCCGGTCGGCCCGCTGCTGCTCGGCGCGAGCGCCGACCACCTGCTGCTGCTCGAGTTCACCGAGCCTGACCGGCTCACCCGCCAGCTCACGCGGCTCGGCGCCACCCTGGGGGCGACGTTCGAGGCCGGCGACGCGCCGCTGCTCGCCGAGACCGCGCGCCAGCTCTGCGACTACTTCGCCCGCCGGCGCACCACGTTCGACCTGCCGCTCGGCCTCCGCGGCACGCCGTTCCAGGTGGCCGTCTGGCGCGCGTTGCTGGCCATTCCCGCCGGCGAGACGCGCAGCTACTCGGACGTGGCCCGTGCCGTCGAGCGTCCCGACGCCGTGCGCGCCGTCGCCCGCGCCAACGGCGACAACCGGCTGGCGATCGTCGTCCCCTGCCACCGCGTGATCGGCGCCGACGGCTCGCTCACCGGCTATGGCGGCGGCCTCTGGCGCAAGCAGCGGCTGCTCGACCTGGAGCGCGGCGTCCGCTCGCTCCTCGACGCCTGACCGGTTGCACGGAGATTCGGGATCGAGCAGCCGTGAGCGCGACGTCCACGTCCTCGAGGCGACGCTCCGCGGAATCGCGCTCAACATCGAGCCCCTCACACTGTGCACCGAGGCCTCGAAACCGTGCACCGGCACAAATGACGTGAACATCCGCCCCGATCGCGCGTCACTCAGCACGAATCGCGCGTCATTCCCGTGCCATCGCGCGGAAACCTGACCCAAACACTGTGCACCGTGCCCCTCGACGCGAACATCGAGGGGTCTGACGCCAACTTCGAGGGGGTCAACGCGTTCGGTGAGCCCCTTCGTGCCGCAGCGGAGGGTGGAACGGACGCCGGGGACGGCCGGGAACGCCGTGCGGACGGGCACCGGCTCGGCGCCTCCGGTGCTGCGGCCGGCTGAACGCGCCGTGCGGACGGGCACCGGCCGGGCGCCTCCGGTGCTGCGGCCGGGAACACTCCCTCCGTTCGTACCCTGTCGCTGCCCGAGCGCGTAGCGCCGGATCCGGGGCGGTGGTCGTCAGGCGCGAGACACACCGGAGCTGGTTCGCACAACCAGAACGCAGGGGCGGAACGCGCTCGGACGAATCACTGCGCTCGCGTTCCGGCTCCCTGCATCGCGAGTCGCCCTGCATCGGCCTGGCACAGTCGGCGCCCATCCGGCACCCGCCCCACGCACCTCAGCTGAGGATCCGCTCCCAGAACGCCACGTCGCCCCACCGTCCGTGCTTGAAACCGACCTGCTCGAAGTGCGCGACCTTCCGCATCCCGAATTTCTCGTGGATGCGGATGCTCGCGTCGTTGGGCAGGGCGATCCCGCCGATTACCGCGTGCACGCCGCGCGCGCGCAGCCGTTCGAACAGCACTGTGTAGAGAGCCGAGCCAAGGCCGCGCCCGGATAGGCCGTCCTCCAGGTACACCGTGATCTCGACACTGAAGCGGTAGGCGCTGCGGGCACGCCAGGGCGACGCGTACGCATATGCGCGCACGACGCCGTCAACGTCGAGCACGAGCCACGGCAGCCCCGCGCCCTGCTGGTCGGCGACACGCTGCGCCATCTCGCCGGCGGTCACGTCGTTCTCTTCGAACGTGACCGTCGTCTCGCGAATGTACTGGTTGTAGATCGACGCCAGCCGCTCGCCGTCCGCCGCGACAGCGTCGCGCACGACCGGCGGCACAGCGTGCCGCGTGGAGGTGTCGTGAACCGACATGGGCGTGCGGCGATGGTACCGCACCCCGGCACGCGCAGCATGCGCGCGCGAAGCGCCGCGCCCGCGGGGCACGATGGAGTCACCGTCGTAGTGAGCCGTGCGCGGAGCGCAGCGCGCGCCGGCGCCGGATCGGCGCCGACTGTGCCAGGCCGAAGGTGGGCGACGCGCATGCCATGGAGCAGGAACGCGAGCGCAGCGATTCCTCCGAACGCGTTCCGTCCCTGCGTTCGAGCTGTTGGAATCAGCTCAAACGTGTCTCGCGCCTGGCGACCGGCGCACCGGATCCGGGACTACGCGTTCGGGGAGCGACAGAGTACGAGCGGAGGGAGCGTTCCCGGCCGCAGCACCGGAGGCGCCGAGCCGGTGCCGGCGTGCGCTGTGCGACCGGGGCGGGCCGCAGCACCGAAGGCGGACAGCCGGTGCCGGCGGGCGCGGCGCGTCTGTGTGCAGAGCGACGGGGAGCGGCACGATGCCGCCCCCCATCCGGTCCGTCCTACTTCGTGAACGTGAAGTCGGCCGTGTACTGGTTGCCGTCCGTGAAGCGGACGATCAGCCGCCGGCAGCCGGTCCACGCCTTCTCGGTCTTCCAGACGTAGCTGTAGCTGTCGGTCGTTGCGTCGTAGGTGAGGCCGCTCTGCCCCGCGGTCGTGACTTCCTCGACCGGGTCGAGCACGGCCGTGGCATCACAGACCATCGGCACCGAGGCCGGGTAGCCCGCCGCGAAGATCGCGAGCCCCTGGTTGCCCGAGAGGCTGAACTTCACCGGCACGGCGCTTCCCGCCTTCACCACGTTCATCACCGGCGCCGGGTCGACCGGCCGCCGGAATCCGGAGAAGGCCCAGACGACGTTCACCGTCGCCGGCGCGGTGGCGGTGAGGCCGCCCGGATCGGTGACGCGCACCTGCACGGTCCGCGCAAGCGGCGCCTGCAGGCCGACCGCGGAGAAGGTGACCGACTGCCCCACCGTCTCGAAGGTGCCGTCGTTGTCGAGGTCCCACGCGTAGGTCAGCGTCGCCTCTTCCGGGTCGGCACCGGTGGCGGTGAGCGTCACCGTCTGCCCCTCGACCACCTGATACGGACCGCCCGCCACGACCGACGGCGCGCGGTTCAGGTCGAGGCCGACGACCACGGGGTCGTGGTCCGAGATCCGGTAGGCATCCGCCGCGTACAGCGACGTGACCTGCCCGGCCGACTTGAAGTTGGTGTTGTAGTCGAGCACGCTCGGCTCGTCGGCGTTGATGTGCCACTCGGCGACGCCGGTCACCTGGCCCACCAGGGACGCCGACCCGAGCGCGTGATCGAGGTAGCCCCACTGCCCGTCGAACGCGTAGGAGTAGGCGGTCGGCCCGACGAAGGTCGAGACGAGGTTCGTGAAGCCGTTCGCCTCGAGCGTCGCGACCGGCGTCTCCTTCGCGTAGGCGTTCAGGTCACCCATCAGCAGGACGTCCGGCTCGGCGGTGCCGGTCGGGTCTGACGCCAGCCACTGCGACAGCAGCGTCGCCGCCGCCGTGCGGACGGCCGCGCACGCGGCCTGTCCGTCACCCGTGTCGGCCAGGTCGCACGCGCTCCCCTTGCTCTTGAGGTGGTTCACCGTGAGGATGAACCGCGCGCCGGTGCCCACCTCTTCGAGCGCCTGCGCCAGCGCCGGACGGTTGCGCGGGGCGCCGTCGCCGCCGTTCACGAACGCGGTGGTGTTCAGCACCGCGGTCTGCCCGACGAGACTCACGCGCGACGGCTTGTAGAGCATGCCGACCTTGATCGCGTCGGTGCCGAGCGCGTTCACCTGCCCGGTGCGCGCGTCGACGTCGATGAACGCATACGTCCCCGGCGCGGTCGCCAGGTTCAGCTGGTTCTCGAGGAACGCGATGGCGCTCGACGCGCCGTAGCCGTCGTTCTCCATCTCGACGACACCGACGACGTCGGCCTGCGTTCCGAGGATCGCCGCCACCGTCTTCGGCCACTGCCGGTCGAACTCCGCCTGCGAGTCGGCACCACGGCAATCAGCGGCCGCGCCGCCGACGCCGAAGGTGCAGCCGCTGAACGTGTTGAAGAAGTTCAGCAGGTTCATCGTCGAGACGCGCAGGCGTCCACCAACGGCGGGTGCCTCGGTTGGGCGCGGGTTCGCCGGCACGAAGTCCGGCGCGCCGCCGCCGAGGGCGCCGAACGGCCGCAGCCGGAAGGCGTTGCCGCTCGCCGCATTGCCGCCCCAGCCGTAGCTCATCACGCCGAGGGCGCCGGTGAGCGTGTCGCCGCCGCGCAGCGTGTTCGACGCGCTGAGCGGCAGGCCGCCGCGCCCGAAGCGAATCGGGTCGGGATTCTGCGACTGCAGGTCGTCGTCGAGGATGATCCGGTTGAGGTCGTTGGCCGCCTGCATCGCCAGCGCCGGCGCGCCCGGCGCCGCCACGTTGGTCGGCTGCGCCAGCCGGTCGCTCGACGAGAGCACCACCTGGCCGAAGCGTCCGAGCTGGAAGTGCTCGGTCACGTAGAGGGTCTGCGGCATCTGCACCAGCATCCCCTCGTACCGCTCGAAGTAGCCGGCATCGGGGGCCGGCAGCGTCACGGGCGTCGCCGTGACGCTCGCGCCACTGCTGCACGTCGTGATCGCCGTCACGCTGCTCAGCTGCGTCTGGTCCTGGAACTCCGCGACCGTGCCGGTGACCACCACCTCGTCGCCAAGGTTCACCGTGTTCGCGTTGCCGTTGAACACGAAGATCGCGTCGGAGGTCGCCGGGTTGCCGTCGCCCACCGGGTCCTGGATGTATAAGCCGCGCAGGTAGCTGCTCGTGCCGCCCGAGCCCGGATATTCGAAGTCACCCACGACCACGCCGCGGGTGGTTCGCACGCCGGTGAGCGCCGCCGAGGCGCCGGTCCCCTGGATCGAGGGGATGGTCGTGAACGGCAGGGTGCAGCGGTCGACGAACGTATCGAATTCCGCGATGTAGTCAGCCGCCATCGTGTCGGGCGGGTCGTTCGCGTCGACGTCCGACACCTGGCTTCCGGATACGGTCAGCGTGCAGTGCTCGCCCGCGACGAAGTTCGTCGAGGGGTCGAGCAGGAAGGCCGTCTGGCCGCCGCTCACCGCGAGCGCGTGCGTGCCGCTGACCGCGCACGACACCGCGAAGGCGCTGCCGGTCACCGTCACCGGCTCACTGAAGGTCACCGAGAGCGTCTGGTCGAGCGCGACGTCCATCGCGCCTGCCGCGGGGGCACTGCCCGAGACGGTCGGCGCCGCATCTGCCGCGATGCCGTGCGGGGTGAGCGAGAAGGTGTCGACCGCGAGAACGTCATCGGCGCCGGTGGCGTTGAAGTCGGTCCAGCGCAGCCAGAACGTCGCGCCCGGCGCAATCGAGAGGCCGGTGATCGTCGACGTCAGCGTGGTGCCGTTGGTATTGCCGTTGAGGGCGCCGACGGTGCCTGCCTGCACGGGCGCGAGGAAGTCGAGTGCATCGACGTCGCTCCAGGTGCCGGTGTTGAGGGCGGTGGCGGTGGTGCTGTACTGGAAGTCGAGACGGTCCGCACGCGCCAGCGCGCCAAGCCGCCACTGCTCGCCCCGGTACGACACGTCGAGGCTCGTGATGATGCCGCCGGTGTTGTTGGTGAACCAGACGCCGACCGTCGGGTTGAGCGAGCCGCTCAGCAGGCCGCCGAAGGCCCGGTCGGTGCTGCCGGCCGCGCCGAAGCTGTACGTGTCACCCGCGTTGCTTGAACCGGTGCCCGTGTTGTACGACGTGTTCGCGTTGGTGCCGCTCTCGAGAAAATCCCAGCCGGTCGGCACCGTCGACGAGGTGCCCGTGTTTGCCAGTGTGTCGAACGTCTGGGTATAGGCGGAGTCGAGTGCCGTCAGCGTGATCGTCCCCGCGTCCCAGAAGCTCGTCGCGCCCTCCGCACCGGAGGAGGTGCCGGTCGCGCGCAGCAGGAACTTGCTCCCGAGTGAATCGTCCGGGTCGACGTACCAGTCGGCGGCGATCGCGCCCGCGGCGTCGGCCGAGACCGTGAACGGCGCGTGGCCGTTGTTGTCGTTCGCCAGGCCGATGTGGGTCACCTGCAGCGTGACCGGCTCGTTGGGGGCGAACCCGCCACCGGTGATGACCGCCGTCTCGCCCGGCTGGTAGTCGCCCTTGTCGGTCCCGACCTCGGCCCCACGGCTGAACGCGGCGCCGGCCGTCCGGTCGCTGTCGTGCCCGCGCAGCGTCGCGACGAACGCGCCGCCCGCGACATCGGCCGCGGCAATCGTCCAGTTCGCCTGCACGCGGCCCTGGGCGTCGGCGACCAGGTCGGTCGCCTCGTGCCCCATGCCCGTCTCGGTGCGGCCGCCCGCGTGGGTCACCTGCAGTGTCACCGCCTCGCCGGCGCCGAACCCGCGGCCGCTCACCGTGACGGTCTCACCGGCGCGATAGGCGGAGGCATCGGTCTCGGCCACCGGACCGCGCGTGAAGCGGACCGCGGTCGCCTCGCCTGCTGTCGTGCCCGTGGCGTGCGCCTCGAGCTCGTCCATGCCGGGGTCGGACGCCGACAGCGTCCAGGTTGCCTCGAAGGCGCCCGTATCGTCGGCCGTGACCGTGAACGCGTCGTGCCCCATGCCCGGCTCGCTCGCGCCACCCGCGTGCGTCACCTGCAGCGTCACGACGTCCGCCGGGGCGAATCCCGCCCCGGTGACCGTCACCACGTCACCGCCGGCGTACACCGCCTGCCCCACCGCCACCGTCGGCGTATACGACGCCACGGCCGCGCGGGCGACGAACCCGGCGAGCCCCGCCACAACCAGAGCGGCCCAGAGCCGCCCCCGGAATGCCTTCATGTCTGCTCCTTGCAATGCGGGCCTGTCTCCGGCCCAGATGCTGATGGAGCAGCATGGCACGACGTCCACATATGAACCAACGCGCCGATGAGCGGTGTTACAGGACATTTATCCGCGCCCCGGCATGCAGTTCCGTGCACCGCGCGCGCGAAGCGCCGCGCCCGCAGGTGCGGTGCATCTGTGCTTGGGGGAATTCGGGCGGGGCCGGGGCGCCGGATGGCCGCCGCCTGTGCCAGGCTGACGCAGAGCGACTCAGAACTCAGGGAGCAGGAACACGAGCGCAGTCTTCGAAGCGAGTGTTCCCAGCCGCAGCACCGAAGGCGGAGAGCCGCTGCGCCGGTGCACGGCGCGACTCCCCTCGAGCTCAGCCGATGAACAGCGCGTCTTCTTCGTCGCTCGTCGTCGTCTCGCGCGCGTCACTCGTCCGCCGCATGTCGCGGAAGGCCGAGACGACCGCCTTGAGGCCGCCGATGACGTTGAAGCCGTCGCGGGCCGACTCGACCAGCGCCGGGATCGCGCGGACCGTGCTCTCGACGTGTCGCGAGACATCGCTCATCACGCGGTCGATCTTCTCGACCTGGGCCGCCGCGAGCGCGCTCGCATGCGCGGCGTCGGCCGTGATCTTCTGCAGGTTCACGAAGATCGGCCGGACGTCGGCATCGAAGCGCGACACGAGGTCGTCGATGCGGCGGGCGGCGCGGGCGGCCATGATGGCCGCGGCGACCTGGATGGTCGCCATCACGATGACCCCGATAGCGATGACTGCGAGGAGCACGTTGCTCATATCAAACGAGGCTCATGGCTCAGAAGAGGCTGACGCGGATATTCAGGTACTTCTTCGGATCGTTGCGGATGTCCTTCACGAGGTTGTGCATCTCGCCGATCGTGGCGTTCATGTTCTCATACAACTGCTTGTCACGCAGCAGCTGGCCGGCGGTGCCCTCGCCGGCGTTCAGCGCACCGACAAGTTTGTCGAGCCGCTCGGTCGTGGAGTTCAGGCGGGTGAAGAGTTCGTCGTTGGTCGCGAGCTTGCCCAGCGTGCCTTCGCCCCGTGAAATCTTGCCGGTAATCGCGTCGAGGTTGCTCGTCGTCGCGGTGAGCGACTTCGAGAGCGTGTCGTCCTTCAGCAGCTTGCCGAGGCTCCCCTCGCCCGACCGGATGCCGGCGGTGACCGCCTCGAGGTTCTTCAGCGACGATTCGAGCGCCTTCGCGGCCTCGTCGTTGTTCGCCAGGCGCCCGAGCGTCCCCTTGCCCTGATTCACCTTGTTCGCCATGTCTTCGGCGGCGCCGATCAGGCGATTCAGTTCGGCGTACAGGGCGTCGTCGGTGAAGAGCTTGCCGATGGTCCCCCTGCCGCCCCGGATGTCTTCGACCAGCTTGGTTGCCTGGTCGAGGGTCACGGTCGCCTGGGTGGCCACCGCGGCAATCGAGCCGGCCGCGGCCCCCTGCTGCACGTACCCCCATTCGGGGATGGGCGTGCCGCCGGTCGCCGCGGTGATGTCGACCGCAGGCTCGCCGAGCAGCGAGATCGAGCCGAGGATGGCGCGGGAGCGTTCGGTGATGAGCGGCTGCCGGTCGCGGGCGATTTCCAGCACCACCTCGACCCGGTCACCGGCGAAGTCGACCGCCGTGACGGTGCCGACCTCCACACCGGCCACGCGCACCGGCGCCCCGGGCTTGAGCCCGGCCACGTCGGTGAAGACGGTCTTCAGCGAGTAGCGCTGCCAGAAGAACCCGCCTTCGCCGCTCAGCATGAAGATGAGCGCGGCGGCAATCACCACCGCCATGATGGCGAGCGCGCCGATCTTCAGTTCCGACCAGGCCAGGGAACGCGTACGCGGCATAACAGTCCTTTACCTCTACGACAGAAACTCGCGCAGATACTGATCCGACGCCGCCCGCAGTTCGGCGGCGTTGCCCTCGAAGGTGATGACCCCCTCCTTGAGCATGATGAATTCCGCTTCGTCGGCCTTGGCCGCGTCGGCCGGCCGCACGTGCAACCCGTCGTGCTCCTGCACCGCCTCGTGGGTCGCCACGAAGAACGCGTCGCGCAACTGGTGCGTCACGATGATCGAGCTGACCCCCTCGATGTCACGCAGCTTGACCATCTCTTCGTTCACGGTGGTCGCCGTGATCGGGTCGAGACCGGTGGTCGCTTCGTCGTACAGCAGGATGCCCGGCTTGAACGCCATCGCCCGCGCGATCGCCACGCGCCGGCGCTGCCCGCCCGAGAGCTCCGACGGCATGCGGTCGACGAACCCGCCCAGCCCGATGAACCCGACCACCTCTTCCACCCGTCGGCGCACCTCGTCGGGCGTCATCACCGACTCTTCCGAGAGCTTGTAGCCGACGTTCTCGGCCACGGTGAGCGAGTCGAAGAGCGCGCCTTCCTGGAACACCATCCCGAGGTCACCCCGCACCCGCATGAGCTGCCGCTCGGGCATCGTATCGGTGCGCTCGCCGTTGATCCAGATTTCGCCGGCGTCGGGCCGCAGCAGGCCGAGCACCAGCTTGAGAATGGTCGACTTCCCCGAGCCGCTCGCCCCCAGGATGATCTTCGTGTGCCCGCGCTTCAGCGAGAAACTCACCCCGCGCAGGATCGGCTTCTCGTCGAACGCCAGGTGCACGTTGTCGAACACGAGCACCGGTTCATCGGACGCCGCCACCGTGCGCCGGGTGCCGGCCGCCATCCCCGCCTCAGTCCCCTGCGCCATCAGTAGAGCAGCGAGATGAGCAGGCGGGTGACGAAGAAGTCGACCGCGATGACGGCGACCGAGGCGGCGACGACGGCGTTGGTCGTCGCGCGACCGACCCCCTGCGTGCCGCCCTTGGTGCGGAGGCCTACATGGCAGCCGATCGACACGATGGCGAAGCCCAGGAAGAACGGCTTGATGAGCCCCATCCAGGGGTCTTCCGGATACAGCCCTTCGGTCACCGAGGCCCAGTAGACGCCCGACGCGACGCGGAGCTGGAACACGGCGATGAGCCAGCCGCCGATGATGCCAACCGTGTCGGAGATGACGGTGAGGATCGGGGCCATCAGCACCCCGGCCAGCACACGCGGCACCACCAGCTTGCGGATCGGGTCGGTACCGAGCGCGCGCAGGGCGCTGATCTGATCGGTCACGACCATTGAGCCGAGCTCGGCGGCAATGCCGGAGCCGACGCGTCCCGCGAGCATCAGGCCGGTGAGCACCGGGCCGAGCTCCTTGATCATGGTGGCGCTGACGAGGCGGCCGACGAAGGGCCGGGCGCCGAACTGGTCGAGCGTCAGCCCCGACTGCAGCGCCAGCACCGCGCCGGTGAAGAACCCGGTCAGCAGGATCACCGTGAACGACCCGGCGCCGATCGCGTCGAGCTGCTCGACCACGTCGTGCCAATAGAAGGGCCGGCTGAACATCCCGCGAATCGTCGCCCCCTGGAGCTGCACGTATTCCTGCACCTCGAGCAACGCCGCCTTCGCCCACCGGCTTACCAGACTCAACACCGTGGTCACCTACTCCGCCGGCGCGCCGCCGAGCCCCAGCTCGCGCGTGCGCAGCGCCTTCAGCGTGTCGCGCAGCGTCGCCGCCTTCTCGAAATCGAGGTTCGCGGCCGCCGCCTTCATCTCGCGCTGGAGCCGGGCGATCGCCGCCTCGAGCTCCGCTTCCGTGTGGAACTGGTCTGCCGGCGAGGGCGCCGGGATGCCCGTCCCGTAGTCGCGCTCGTAGACGCTCGACATCACCTCGTCGATCGCGCGGACCACCGATTC
>CANIAI010000043.1 GCA_947465275.1 Acidobacteriota bacterium
CCCCGACCGCAAGAAGATGTCGAAGTCGAAGGGCAACGTCGTGACCCCGATGGCGCTGCTCGAGGAGCATGGCTCCGACGGCGTCCGCTACTGGGCGGCGTCGGCCCGCGCCGGCACCGACACGATGTTCGAGGCGGCGCAGATGAAGGTCGGTCGGCGTCTCTCGATCAAGATCCTGAACGCGGCGCGCTTTGCCCTGCTGCAGGCCGAGCCGCGTGGACCCATCACCGAGCCGCTCGACCGCGGCATGCTCACCGCGCTCGCCGCCCTCGTCGAGGACGGCACGCGCAACCTCGAGGCGTACGACACCGCGCGCGTGCTCGAACGCACCGAGGCGTTCTTCTGGGCGTTCTGCGACGACTACCTCGAGCTGGTGAAGTCGCGCCGGTACGGTGACTTCGGCGCCGAGGCCGCGGCGTCGGCCAACAGCGCGATGCTCTCGGCACTCGACGTGCTGCTGCGGCTCTTCGCCCCCTACCTGCCGTTTGTCACGGAGGAAGTCTGGTCGTGGTGGCGCCCCGGCTCGGTGCATCGGGCGCCATGGCCCACGGCCGCCGGCGTGCTCGCCTCCCTCGACGCTCCCGGTGGCACTGTCGCCGGCGCCGATGAGGCCGCACTGGCGGTGCGCGCCTCGACGCAGGAGGCGCTCGCCGAGGTGCGCCGCGTGAAGTCGATCCTGAAGAAGGGGACCAAGGCGGTCATCACCCGCGCGGTGCTCCCGGCGCGCCTCGAGGGGCTTCGGCCCGCGGCGCGCGACTTCCAGGCCGCCACGCACATCCGCACGCTCGAGTTCGCCGAGGTCGACGAGGCGCAGCTCGAGTTCGCCGAGGAGCCGGCCGCGCCGGTGGCCGGCGCATGAGCGGACCGCTGACCCACGCCACCCGTGGCGTGGTCGCGCCGCTCGAGCCGCTCGCCCCGGAGGCGTATCGCGACCTGGTGCGACAGGCGCTCGCCGAGGACGTCGGCAGCGGCGACATCACGACCCGAGCCACGGTCGACCCCGCGCAGCGCGCCCGGGCCGTGCTGCTCGCCAAGTCGCGCTGCGTGCTCGCCGGGCTCGACGTGGCGTTCGAGGCGTTCCGCCAGCTCGATCCCGACGTGGCCATCGACGTGCGCCATCGGGATGGCGACCGGTGTGAGCCCGGAACGGAGGTCGCCGAGGTGCGCGGGCGCGCGGACGCGCTGCTCACAGCCGAGCGCGTGGCGCTCAACTACCTGCAGCGGATGACCGGCACCGCGACGATGGCGCGCACGTTCGTCGACGCGGCCGCGGGGCGCATCATCGTGCTCGATACGCGCAAGACGACCCCGTTGCTGCGCGCGCTCGAGAAGTACGCCGTCCGGGCGGGCGGGGCGACGAACCACCGCATCGGCCTGTACGACGCGATCCTGATCAAGGACAACCACATCCGTCTCGCGGGCGGCGTCGAGGCGGCCGTCCGGCGCACGCGCACCCTGAGCCCGGGCCTGCCGGTCGAGATCGAGGCGCAGAGCCTCGAGCAGGTGGACGACGCGCTGGCGGCCGGCGCCGAGCTGATCCTGCTCGACAATCTCTCGACGCCCGACATCATCGAGGCGGTGCGCCGCTGTCAGGGGCGCGCGAGGACCGAGATCTCGGGCGGGGTCACAGTGTCACGACTGCCCGAGCTGGCGGCGACCGGCGCCGACTTCGTGTCGGTGGGAGCGCTCACGCACTCCGCGCCGGCGGCCGACATCAGCTTCGAGATCGAGCCGGCCTGACGCTCGTGCACGCCCCAGGCATGTCCCGGCCACAGCCGCTCCCGCCCGACCTGATCGATCCGCTGGCGCGGGTGGCGGGGCGCGTGCGGATGCTCTCGACGTCACCGATCTGGTTCGAGGAGGTCGGCTCGACGAGTGACGTCGCGGTGGGCCTCGCCGAGCGCGGCGCGCCCGAAGGCACCGTCGTCGTCGCCAACGCGCAATCCGCGGGCCGCGGCCGGCTGGGGCGCTCGTGGGCGTCGCCGCCCGGGGCCGGGCTCTACCTGTCGGCCGTCCTGTATCCGCCGCGTCCCGACTCGCTCCTCACGCTGGCGACCGGCGTCGCGGTCTCCGGCGCGCTCGTCCGCGCCACCGGCCTCGCGACCGCGCTGAAGTGGCCCAACGATGTCTTCGTCGGACGGCGGAAGCTGGCCGGCATCCTGGCCGAGGCGGGCACCGCCGCGGACGGCCGGTCGTTCGTCGTGCTGGGCATCGGCATCAACGTGCTCGCGGCCGCCTATCCGCCCGATGTCGCCGCGCGCGCCACGTCGCTCGAGACCGAGCTCGGTCGGGCGGTCGATCGCGGACTCGTGCTCGCCGAGCTGATCGCGGCGGTCGACGCCGCCTGCGTGCGGCTGCGCGAGGGGGACGCCGAGGGGGTCCTGGCCGAGTGGCGTCACCTCGCGGCGCCGCTGCTCGGACGTCCGGTGGAATGGAATGAGGGCGAGACGCATCTTTCGGGGATCGCGCGCGACATCGATGCGCAGGGCGCGCTGCTGGTCGACGCGGGCGGCGTGCCGCGGCGGGTGGTCGGCGGAGAGGTCCGATGGCTGTGACACCAGACGCGTCGGCGGCGATGGAGGCGCGCGGGGATTACTGCCGGCAGGTCGAGGCGTATCTCTGCCGCCGCAACGGCGGACACCTGATCCGCCTGGTCGGGCCGGCATTCGACCAGGTCTGTGGCTGGGCCGAGCGGGGGATTCCGGTCGCGCTCGTCCAGCGGGGGATCGATCGCTACTTCGAACGGCTCGAGGGGCGGCCCGCCGCGCGCCGGCGTCCGGTCCCGGTCGGCTTCTGCGAGGCCGATGTGCTCGACGTCTACGACGACTGGCGACGTGCGCTCGGGATCAGCAGTGCGACCGGCAGCGCGTCCGGCAGCACGGCCGTCGGCACGAGCCCCGGCTGGGGCGAGGATGCGTCGTCGTCGGCCGCGTCCACGGCGGCGGGCGGTGTCACCGAAGCCGAGCCCCGGCGCCATGCGTCACTGCCGGCGCACCTCGAACGTGCCATCGCACGCCTCACCGCGTTGCGCGGCACCCCGCTCGTGCCGGCCGAGGCGCTCGATGCCATCGTGCGTGAGCTCGACACCGTTCGCGCGCGGGCGCGCGGCGTGCGTGGCGCCGAGCGCGACCAGCTGCTCGACCGCCTGGTGGCGCTCGACGCGCAGCTTGTCGCGGCGATCCTCGCCGGGGCACCGGCTGACCGGGTGGAGGCATGGCGCCGTCAGGCGGCCGACGAACTCGCCTCCTTCCGCGATCGCATGCCGCGCGACGCGTGGGAGCAGGCCCACCGCGCCTGCGTCGACCAGGTCATTCGCCAGGACATCCGCCTGCCACGGATCGCGCTCGATTGATGGGTGTCTCATGCTGACCGCCGGCGCAGACCTGACGCTGACCATCGACAAGCCGGCTGCCGGCGGCTGGATGCTCGCCCGCCACGACGGCCGCGTGGTGCTCGTGCGCGGTGCCATTCCCGGTGAGCGCGTCATCGCCCGCATCACGCGCCTGGGGAAGGGCGTCGCCTACGCCGACACCGTCGACGTGCTCGACGGCTCGCCCGACCGCGTGCCCGGCGGCATCGACTGGCGCTGTGGCGGGAACCTGCTGGCGCACGTCACGCTCGCACGGCAGGTGCGCCTCAAGGCCGAGATCATCGACGACGCCTTCCGGCGCATCGCGCGGCTGCCACTGCCGGTGCTGCCGGCCGTCATCGCGTCCCCCGGTGACGGCTACCGGATGCGCGCGCGCCTGCACGCCGTCGGCGCTCGTCTCGGGTTCTACCGGGAGGGGACGCACGACCTCTGCGATTCCGGGGGAACCCGCCAGCTGTCCGGGGCCGCGATCGACTGGATCAACCAGGCGTCGGACCGCTTGCGCGACGGACAGCTCTCCGGCCTCAGGGCCGTCGAACTCGCGGAAGACGTTCGCGGTGAGCAGCGCGCGTGTCACCTGGTGCTCGCGCCGGGCGAGACGCCGGAGCGATACGCGGGCCTGGCCGACGGGCTGACCGGGCTGTCGGTCGAGACCGCCGAGGCAGGGCTGGTGACGCTCGCAGGTGAGCCGACCATCACCGACGACATCGCTCCCATCGCGGGCGCCGACGTGCGGCTGTCGCTGACGCGCGACGTCCGCGCGTTCTTCCAAGGCAACCGGTTCCTGCTCGAGTCGTTCGTGCGCCACGTCGTGGCGCGGGTGCCGCCGGAGAGCGAGGTGCTTGACCTCTACGCCGGCGTCGGCCTGTTCGGGCTGTCGCTCGCGGCCGCCGGCTTCGCGCCGGTGCAACTCGTCGAAGGCGATCGGGTCAGCGGCGAGGGACTTGTCGCCAATGCGCGCCCGTTCGCCGCCGCGTCCGTGCACCAGACGAGCGTCGAAACCTTCCTCGAGTCGGCCCGTCGCCGCCGGGGCACCGAGACGGTGGTGCTCGATCCGCCTCGCACGGGCCTCTCCCGCGAGGCCGTGACCCGTCTTGCCGGTCGCCGGTCGGGCCGGCTCGTGTACGTCTCGTGCGACGTGGCCACGCTTGCGCGTGACGCGCGGCTGCTTATCGATGCCGGGTACGCGCTCGACGAGGTCACCGGCTTCGACCTGTTCCCCAACACGGCGCACGTCGAGAGCGTCGCCCTCTTCACGCACACCTGAACCGGCGCGCCGTCGCGTCCGCATCGTCTTCCTGCAGCACCGCACGGCTGCACGGCGCTGCGCCAATTCGTCGGGTCGTGCCTTGACCCTCGCCGGAGGCGACTCTACAGTCGACCGCCGATGCGTCTGCTCCCCCCCTTCCGCGACACCCGCCTGTTCCTGGCCTGCCTGCTCGCCGCGCTCGCCCTGCTGACCCGACCGCTGCCCGCCGCCGCGGCGGGCTGGACGACGAGCGGCACGGCGGTCCTGACCCCGGCGGGGACGCCGTTCACGATCGCCGGCGTGAACTGGTACGGCTTCGAGACGCGCCTCGGCATCGCGCACGGTCTCTGGTCGCAGGATTACCGCGTGCTCGTGGACCGTGTCCGCGCGACCGGCGCGAACACGATCCGCATCCCGTGGTCGAACGAGATGTGGGAGACCAATCCGAGGCCGTCGAGCAACAACACCGCCGGCTGTCCCGCGTGCGCGGGCCGGCGGTCGCGCGACATCCTCGCGCTGATCGTCAACTACGCCGGGTCGGTCGGCCTGCACGTGATTCTCGACAACCACCGGTCGACGGGCGGGAACTCGGCGCAGGAGAACGGGCTGTGGTACACGAGCGGCTATCCCGAGCGCGCGTGGATTCGCGATTGGGTGAGCATGCAGGAGTGGGTGCACGGCATCCCGCAGACGCTCGGCGCCGCCGACACGATCCGGGTGAACCTGCTCGCGTCGGACGGCTGGCCCATCGTCATCGGGTACGACCTGCGCAACGAGCCGCACACGCCGAAGAAGGCGAAGTACGGCGACGCGGCGACGTGGGGCACGGGTGACGGCATCAGCCCGGCCACGAACCCGAACCCGAATCCGTTCAGCCCGGCGTGTGTCGCGACGTCGACCTGTCGCGACTGGCGGCTGGCGGCGGAGCGCGCGGCCGACACGCTGCTGGGCGCGGCGGTGGCGCGCACCTGGGACGCGCCGATCATCTTCGTCGAGGGGGTGAGCCTGTATCCGGAGCCCGGGGGCAGCCACGCGTCAGGACCGTATGACGGGTACTGGTGGGGCGGGAGCCTGCTCGGCGTGAACGGGAACCGGTCGAATCCGGGCGCGCCCATCGTCCTCAACGCCGGAGGCTCGGCCTCGGGACTCGGTCCGGCGGTGACGGGACAGCTCGTCTACTCGGCGCACGACTACGGCCCGACGCTGTCGGGGCAGCCCTGGTTCAACGCGAGCACCTGCTATCGCACCGGCTGTTCGGGATCGAGCCTGTCGGACCTCTGGCGCGCGCACTGGGCGCACCTCACCGTGGCCGGCGGGATCAACCCGGCCTGGCCAGGGCACGCCGCCTACCCGTGGGCGAACACCGGGCATGCGCCGGTCACGGTTGCGCCTGTGTGGCTGGGCGAGTTCGGAACCGGCAACAGCACCGCCGACCTGGCGTCGACGACGGCCGGTTCCCAGGGACAGTGGTTCACGGCGCTCGTGAACTTCGTGCAGTCGAGCCTCGCGCCGACCGCGACCAATGACGCCGGGGTACCGGTATCGAACCTGCACTGGACGTACTGGGCGTTGAACGCGAACGACAGCTACGGCGTGCTCGGCAGCAACTGGCTCGACGTGGCGCTGCCGGCGAAGGTCAGCACCTTCCTCTGCGCGATCCAAGCGACACCGGCCGCGGGCTGCGGATCGACCGGCGCGCTGCCGTCACGGGCGCCCTGAGTCTTCGTCACGCGCCGCCTGCACGAGTCCGGCGAACAGGCCCCGGAACGTGCCGGTGCGCCAGAAGTTCTCGGGGTGCCACTGCACGCCGAGCCAGAAGCGGCGCCGCGGGTCTTCGAGCGCTTCGATCACCCCGTCGGGCGCCGTCGCCGTCACCACGAGCCCCGCTCCGGGACGCTCGGGCGCCTGATGATGCCGGCTGTTCACGGTGACGGTGAGGATTGACGGCCCGCCGGCCTCCGCGAGCAGGCGCTGCAGCAGGCTTCCCGCCGCGATCTCGACGACGTGCGCCGGCGCGGTCCGGGATGTCGTCAGGCGGTGGGGGTCGTCGGCGCCGGTGCGATCGGGCAGGTGCTGGATGAGCGTGCCCCCTCGTGCGACGTTGAGCACCTGCATGCCGCGGCAGATGGCGAGCAGCGGCAGATCGACGTGGTCCGCCTCGCGGAGCAGCGCCAGCTCGTACGCATCGCGTCCGGGTTCGGCCGGTACCGACGCCGGATGCGCCGTTGCGCCGTAGCGCGCCGGCTCGACGTCGTCGCCGCCGGCCAGCAGCAGGGCGCCCGCACGACGGGCGACCTCGGCCGGATCATCGGCAGCCGGGTCGAGCACCCACGGCTCACCACCGGCCTCACGCACCGCGGCCTCGTAGTCGGCGAGCGCGCTGCAGGGGGCGATGGCGACCCGCACGGTCCGCCGGTGGCCGTTCACATCCGTGCCGGCACCTCGATGCCCATCAGGTCGAGGGCCCGCGCCAGCTGATCCCGCACGTAGAGCACCGCCGCCGCGCGCCAGCGACGCACGTCGGCGCGTTCCTCATTCATGATGGACGACCGGGACGGGTCGAGGTTGTAGTAGCCGTTGAAGCCCTGGGCGAGCGTGAAGGCGTACTTCGCGAGCACCGAGAACTCGAGCGAGCGAATCACCTGCTCGACCACCTCGTCGAGCCGCGCGGCCTCGAGCACCAGCGCCCAGAGCTCGTGGCCGCTGTCGCCGTCGAGTTCGCCGGCCGGCACCGCGGCGAGTCCGTCGGTCAGCGCGCGGCTGGTCGTGCCGTCGCGCTCCTCGAGCTTCTGGAAGATCTTGTTCGCGCGCACGACGGCGTACTGGATGTACGGCCCGGTCTCGCCGACGAAGCTCAGCGCCTCGTCCATGTCGAAGGCGATCACCTTGCCGCGCGAGAACTTGATCATGAAGTAGCGGAGCGCCGCCACGCCGATCGCGCGCGCGACGCGGTCGGCCTCGGCCGGCTCCAGGTCGGGACTCCGCCGACGCACCTCGTCACCGGCCCGCGCCGTGAGACGGTCGATCAGGTCATCGGCCTTCACGCCGAGTCCCTTCCGGCCTGACACTTCGACGAACGGACGCTTCGCGGCCTCGGAGTCGGGAGCGGGGGCGAAGCCGAGTTCGCGCGCCGTCGCATGCGACAGCGCCACCATCTCGTAGGAGAAGTGATGCGACCGCTCGGCGCCTTCCGGATGTCCCACGGCAATGAGCGCCTGCTTCAACAGCTTCTGCAGGTACGACTGGCGCACGTCGATCACGTTGTAGGCGTAGGCGGCGCCGCCGAACGGGGGATGCGAGGCCACGCCGTCGTGGTCGCAGGTGGCCCAGAGCGTCCCCCCGGTGGCACGCTCGCCGAACGTCCGGTACTGGAAGTCGCGGCCGAGCAGCCCGAGCTTCCAGAACTGGTAGGCGATGTCCTTGCCGACGTAGGTGACGACGCCGTTCGAACGGACGATGACCTTCTCGCGCTCCTCGCCGGCCTCGTCGGTGGGCCCATCGGCGGGCTGGTCGGCGGGTTCGTCGCCCGGCTCAGCGTCTCCGGCCGCCGCGACCTCCGCCGCTGGCGCGTCCGTCCTCGCGTCGAGATCCTCCTGGATCGGCATGACCCAGCAGCCCGCGAGCCGCCCCTCGTTCCGCAGGTAGACGGCGCCCCTGGCTTTCAGCACGTCGAACGCCTGCGCCCAGAACTTGAGCCGCAGGATGTCGCCTTCCCAGGTGAGCAGGTCGTAGTCGACGTTCAGCCGCGCCATGGTCTTCAGGTGGCAGCGGACGATGCGGTCGGCGACGAACGCGGCGATCTCGGCGTTCGCGTTGCCGCCGTGCTCGATGTCGTGCAGCGTGTCGGCCCGCACCTGGAGCCGCGCCTTGTCACCGTCGTACCACTCCGTCACACGGGCGTAGAGATCCCAGCAGAAGTAGTCGAAGCGGGTCGTGTCGGCGATCTCGCGGATGCGCGCGAGGTCCATCCCCTCGATCACCCGGAAGCCGACGACCACGTCGGCCACCTGCACGCCGGTATCGTCGATGTAGTTCTGCACCTCGACGGTCGTGCCGCGGAAGCGGAGCACCCGGACGAGCGTGTCGCCCAGCGCCGAGTTCCGCACGTGGCCGATGTGCGCCGCCTTGTTCGGGTTGATCGCCGTGTGCTCGACGATCGCCTTGCCGGCACCCGCCCCCGGCGCCGCCGGGAGGCCCGACAGGCGATCCACCAGGAACGCGGGCCGCTCGAGGAAGACGTTGAGGTACCCGTTCGGCGCCGCGGCGACCTCCCGCACGCCCGTCAGCGTACCGAACGCACCGGCGACCTCCTGCGCGATCGCGCGCGGCGCCTTGCGCAGGCGTCGCGCCAGTTCGAACGCCACCGGCGAGCCGAGATCCCCGAGGGTGCGGTTGGGCGGGTACTCCAGGACGATTGCCGGCACGGCGTCGGCGTCGAGCGAGTACAGCGTCGTCAGGGTCTGCGTGATGTGCGCGCGCAGGCGGTCATGCACGGGGAGGATCATGCGGGGACGGAAGCTCCAGAGTGTGAAGGGGCGGTGGTGTTTGCGCCGGCCCGGCGCGTGCGGTACGCTCTCACGCGGTTGCTCCCGGCGAGAGGGGGCCCGCGGTGGCCCGCTGATAATCGTCCGGCGTGTTCACGTTCAGCAGCAGGTGGCCGTCGGGGTCGAAGGCGGCGAGCGTGTCGGGCCCGAGGTCATCGACGTCGAGGGCCTCCAGTGCGTCGATGATGCGCAGCGCCCCGCGGGCAATGCGCTGCTCGAGCACCGGCGCGACGCGGCGATGGTACAGCGCGCAGAGCGGATGCCGACCCGACGCGTCACGCGGCACGACGGCATCGTGATCGTCGCGCCGGGCGCGCTCGACGAGGTACGCGAGGAACGCCGCGGTGACGAAGGGCAGGTCGGCCGCGAGGACGAGCACGTGGTCGGTGGGCGCCGAGGCCAGCGCCGTGTACAGGCCACCGAGCGCTCCGGCATCGACGGCATCCGGCACGATGGTGAGGCTCCGGCCCGAGGCCCACGCGGAGTGGCCGATCAGCCGGGGGGCGCCGGTCAGCACGCTGCCCAGCTGTGCCAGCACGTCGAGCTGCCGCTCGAGAATCGGCCGACCGCCGACGGGGAGCATCGACTTGTCGACGCCGCCAAGCCGGCGTCCCCGGCCACCGCACAGGATGGCGGCCGAGACGGACGGGCGAGGCAGGGATGCGGGTGGGGCGACCATCGGTCTGGGGACGGGTGCGGTGACGATCATTATCTATGAATGAGGCTGGCATCGGGCGGGTGCTGGTGGCGAGCCTGCACCAGGGGATCGCGGACCTGCTGCCGTCCCGTCTCGAGTTCTACGAGTTCTGGCTCACGCCGGTGGGCCTGCGCGAGGGCCGCATCGGCCTGGCGCCGCTCGGGGCGGTGCTCAGCTTCCTGCGGCAGGAAGGCGACATGTACCCAGAAGTCGCCGCCCGGGCGGGCGAGTGCGCCGCCGACTGGACGCTCGCCGAGACCACGCCGCTTCGCCGCCGTGTCATCCAGGCTGCGCCGCCCTGGCTGCGACGTCGGCTGGTCGCCGGGCTCGCCTGCGAGCTGGTGCACGTCAGCCACGGCGCCAGTCACGCGAAGGTCCACTGGCGTCGTGAGACCGCGACGATCGACATCCGCGGGTCGATCTTCTGCCAGGTGCGTGAGACGGCGAGCGCCCCGTTGTGCGCCTACTACGCGTCGGCGGTCCGGACGCTGATGACCCGGTTCGGCATCGAGACCGAGGTCAGCATCGCCGCGTGCCGGGGATGCGGCGCATCCGCCTGCCGGCTCG
>CANIAI010000044.1 GCA_947465275.1 Acidobacteriota bacterium
GCGGGCGTTCTCCCAGTCGTAGAAAGGCGCGTATTCGTCCCACCCTTCGAACCCTTCGGTGCTGGCGGCGGCGCGAGGCGTGCGGGGGGTCATCGCTAGGCGCTCCGCTGCCCGAGTGTCGCGAACAGCATCGTGTTCTGGATCTCGACGAAGGCCGGACCCGCGCTACGCGCCTCGGCCTCATAGGCGGCGAGCGCCTCGAGGTAGTCGCGCCCGAGGGCGCGCACCTCGTTCGAGGCCGACGCCGCGAGCTGACGCCCGACCGCGTCACGGCGTTCACGCCAGATTGCCTCGTCGGGGACGCCCAGCTGCGTGAGCGACACCGGGAACAGGCGTACGTCGAGCGCCTCGATCCCGTGCGCGGCGAACAGTGACGGCACCAGGGGACCAATGCCGGCACCCGCGCCGTCCGCGAGGTCGCTCCCCCGCTCGGTCATCGCGGCCCCGAAGAAGCGCCCAGCCGCCGCGAACGCCGCGCGGCCGCTCGGGAGCGAACTATGGGTGATGCGGGCAGCGTTGTCGGGCTCGACCACAAGGATGCGGCCGCCGGTTCGCGTCACCCGGGCGAACTCACGGATCGCCGTGTGGACCTCACAGACCAGCTGCAACACCGCCACGCAGAGGGTGGCGTCGAATGTCCCGTCCCTGAACGGCAGCCGGCAGGAGTCGCCGGCGACGTAGCGCGCGCGCACGTTGTGCGACGTGGTCTCGCGGCGGGCCTCCTGGACGTGCTCGCGACGGATGTCGACGCCCGTCATGCGCAGCTGCGCGATGTCGAGCCGGCCGATCGCCATCTCGGCAACGCCACGCCGGCAGCCGACGTCGAGCAGGTGCGTGCCGGGCCTGGGCCGCAGCGTCTCGCGGATGAAGTCGGTGAACGCGTCGTCCCACCACTCCTCCCGGAGGTGCTTCAGCGTCGGCGACGTGAGCGCGTCGGTTGGATGCATGGGCCCCCTAGTCGGAAACGGCCCACTCACCCGGCACGATCGGCCGCGTGCGCGGCAGCACGCCGCGGCGCGACAGATGGCCGACGTACGCGAGCACGCCGACGAATACCACGAGCTTCACGGCGTCCGAGACGCGCGAGACGGGCAGCACCTTCCAGAGCACGCCCAGAATCGGCTGCGCAATGGCGACCGCCCAGACCGACCCGTAGAAGTACCGCCGCTCGTGCCCTTCCCCCTGCGTCGACCACTTCACGCGCGGGAGCTGGCCGAACGCCCCGAGCAGCCAGAACGTGCCCGCGATCGGAAAGTAGGCCACGTCGTACATCTGCCGCAGGCGCCAGTGCCCTGTCGCCGCCGCCCACGCGAGCCCCGCGATGTTCAGCACGGCGAACGCAATCACCTCACCCCACGCGGTCGTGTAGCAGACGCGGCGGTAGAGCGGGTTTGGACGGTCTTCGGTGAACCGGATGATATAGGGCACCGGCTCGCAGCCGGGCAGCCGGCCGCGCAGTCCGGCGATGCCCGTGCCGAGCAGCACGACGCCGAGCCACATCAGGATGCGTGCGTCGAATCCACGCTCGAACAGCTGGAACGTGAGGGGGCCGGGCGCGATGAAGAAGACGAAGATCCAGAGCGGCCAGTGATTGAACCGGTAATGCAGCTTGTTGCGAAACCTGATCGTCCGCTCGGTATCGAGCTCGATGTAGTGCGCGTCTGTCTGGACCCGTTCCCTCAGCATCGCCGGTCAGAATACCTCACCGGCACGTCCATCGCGCACGATCCGGCCCTCGCCGAGCAGCAGGACACGGTCGGCGACCGCCCGCACGAAGTCGATGTCGTGGGTGGCGGTCAGGACGGTGCGCCCGTCGGCGGCCAGGCTCCGCACGGTGCGTGCGAGCTCCGCGCGACGCGCCGGGTCGAGCGACGCGGTCGGTTCGTCCATCAGCAGCAGCGGCGGATTGACGGCGAGCGCGCGGGCGATCGCGACACGCTGCGCCTCGCCCCCCGAGAGCTCGTGCGGGTATGCCTGCGCCCGCTCGGCGATGCCGAGCGCCGCGAGGCGCGCGTGGGCGTCGCGTTCCGCGGAGGCGCGGTCGGTGCCGAACACGTGCACCGGCGCGAGCCACACGTTCTCGAGCGCGGTCCGGTGCGCGAAGAGGTGGTGGAACTGGAACACGATCCCCACGGTGCGATGGAGGGCGGCCGGCGGCGGGGCGTTCCCCTCGACGAGCGTGACGTCACCCACCCGGATGCGACCGCGGGCGAATGGATCGAGCCCGGCGACGGCACGCAGGATGGTCGTCTTCCCGCTGCCCGAGGGCCCCATCAGTGCCACCACTCCGCCCGGCGGCACCACGAACGACAGGTCATCGACGACGGGCCGTCCGCCCCTGACGATCGTCAGCCCGTCGACCTGCAGCAGCATCACGCGCGGCTCCAGCTGCGCTCGATGCGTCGCGCCAGGCGGGCGAGCGGCAGCGACAGGACCAGGTAGAAGCCGGCGCACAGCAGGCCGGGCACGAGCCAGCTGCCGATGTTGGCGGCGAGGATGGACGTCTGTTTCGTCAGCTCGACGACCGTGATCACCGACACGAGCGAGCTGTCCTTGAGCAACGCGACGAAGTCATTGGTCATCGGCGCCAGCGCGAGCCTGAACGCCTGGGGGCCGCGAACCAGGCGCAGCGTCTGCCACGTGCTGAAGCCGAGCGCGCGCGCGGCATCCAGCTGCCCCTTCGGGATCGCTTCGAGGGCGCTGCGGTAGATCTCGCTCTCGTACGCGGCGTAGTTGAGTCCGAGGCCGAGGATTGCGGCCGCCAGCGCCGGCAGCTGCACCACGGCCGCCAGTCCGAAGTAGAGGAAGAACAACTGCAGCAGGAGCGGCGTCCCCCTGACCACCTCGACATACAGGACGAGCGCGAACCGAAGCCATCCCGGGCCGTAGACCCGGCCCGCCGCGATGCCGGCCCCGACACAGACGGCGAGCAGCATCGATGCACACGACAGCAGCACCGTCAGGACGACCGCGCGCAGGAACGAGGGCAGGTAGTTCGCCAGCGCCGCCAGCTCACCCCGGTCGGACGTGGCGCGCGACGCGGAGACACCGGCCTCGGGCGTGCCGCCGGCGTTGCCCAGCACGCGCGCGTAGAGCCCCGGCTGGTCGGCGTTCCAGAGGCCCCAGGTGCGGAAGATCCGCTCGAGGCGGCCGTCCCGCATCGCCTGTCTGAGGATGTCGTCGATGTCGTCGCGAAGGCCGGCAGCCGCCGGCGGCAGCACGGCGACGTAATGCCCGACGGCGAGCGGCACCGGCTGGTTGAGGAGGCCGGCATTGCGGCGAACGCCACGCTCGGCGAGCACCTGATCGAGCACGACCGCGTCCACGCGGCCGAGCGCCAGGTCGGTGTACGGGTGCACGTCGTCCTCGTACGTCACGGGCACCACCCCGAGCCGCGATGCCTCCATGAGCAGGTCGGCGGCCTGCGTGGCGCCGAGGGTCGCGACGCGGCGGCCGGACAGGTCGGCCAGCGTGCGGAAGCGGCCAGCGTCGGCGGCGCGGACCGTGAGGACCTCCCGGAACTCGTAATACGGGACCGTCACCGCCAGGCGAGCCCGTCGTGCGGGGCTGTCCTCGACGCCGCCGAGCGCGACGTCGACGTCGCCGCGGCGCACCGCCGCCTCCAGGGTGGTGAAGCCGGTCTGCACGAACACTGGTCGGCGGCCGAGCCCCTGCGCGAGCAGCGCCGCGACCTCGACGTCGAACCCTTCCACCGTCGAGGGGTCGCTTGCGCGCGCCTCGATGAAGGGAGCACCGCCTTCCGCGTCACCACCCCAGCGCAGCGGCGGCGGCTGGGCCGAGACCACGCCGCCCAGCAGCAGGAGCACCGCGAGCAGCGCGGACACTGTCCTGCACGCGGAACTTTTGTCCCGGTCTGTCTCAGAAGCTGCCATGGCCGTAAGGCTGACGCTTGCAGCTTCAAGTGAGTCGCCGCAAAAGGTGCACTTCTGAAGTATTCCCGCACCCGGGAGACTTCTCTCGACCCCTGGAGCGATCTCCGACGTGGACCGTAGGCCAAATGTCACGAGAAGGACCATCAGAACCGGATGAGTTGAGTGTACTTTCGGGCCGGGTGACCTGAACCGGCCAGTTGCCCTCGAGCGTGGCAGCGGAATTGCTCCGCTGCGGGCCGGAGACACGCAATGGGCTGGAGACACGAGATTCTGGTGGCCGCTCACAGCGCGGCGACCCGGACGTCGCTGAAGGCGTGGTTCGCAGCGACCCGCTACAACCTGACGGTCACCTCCAGCTTCCATGAGGGGCGTGATCGGCTGTCGCTGGCCAGCCCGGATCTGCTCGTCACCGAGGTGAAACTGGGGGAATACAACGGTCTGCAGCTCGCCGCCCGCGCGCGGCAGATGGGGACGCCGGCCATTGTGATTGGCCCGCCGGACATCGTGCTCGAGCGTGACGCGGAGCAACTCGACGCCTTGTACGTGTCCACCGTCAGGAAGAACGATCTCCTGGCCATCGTGGAGCACGTGCTCGCCCTGCATGCTTCCGAGGCATCGGACGGCGGCTGGGGCGCCGCCGCCCCTCAGCCCGACCCGACCTGCCGGTTTCTCTCGGCGAGACGTACCACCTGGCCGCCATCCATGCCGGGACGCTCGACCCTCTCGAACTGAGGCACCGAGGCCGCGGCGTCAGGCGTGATTGCGTCGGCGATCGGTGCCCGGATCCTCCGGATCCGGCTCCCGACCTTCCTGCCGGCGTTCGGCGACGGCCATCAGGCGGAAGCCGCGTACCCCGAGGTCCTGCTCGAATTCCGACAGGAAGGCATCGAGCGTCTCCTGCGAGCGGTGCGCCCGGATCTGCCGTTCGGCACCCGGTCCGAGGACGACCACGGAATAGATCCCTCCCTCCGGACGGACGTCGACGCGCACCGATTCGTCCCCGCGCGTGTAGAGCCACTCGGTTCGCTCGAGCGCCCCTGCCTCAGTGGGCACGCGGCCGGTGAGCGTCACGTGCGTGCCTCGGCGTTCTGCCGTTCGGTCTCGAGCCATGCGATGAAGCGCGCGACGCCCTCGGTGTAGGCGGTGGCCGGAGCGAACCCGAGCAGCCGCCGCGCCTTCTCGACGCTCGCCCAGGTCTGCGGAACGTCACCCGGCTGCTCCGGCAGCCAGCGGCGCTCGGCCTGGCGTCCCAACGCCTGCTCGAGGCCGGCGATCATGTCGAGCAGGCTCAGGGTCTGGTTGTTCCCGAGGTTGATCACCTCGTAACCGCTGGCGCGGTAGTCGATCGCCGCCCGGATCCCGCGGACGATGTCATCGACGAACGTGTAGTCACGCCGCGTCGACCCGTCACCGAACACGGGGAGCGACTCGCCCGCCATCAGCAGCTTCGCGAACTTGTGAATGGCGAGGTCCGGGCGCTGGCGCGGTCCGTACACGGTGAAGAAGCGGAGCGCGAGGAAGCGGATGCCGTAGAGGTGGCTGTACACGTGCCCGAGCAGTTCACCACTCACCTTCGTGCTGGCGTAGGGGCTGATCGGCTGGAGCACGTGATCGTCCTCGCTCCACGGCACGCGCGGGTTCACGCCGTAAACGCTGCTCGATGAGGCGAACACGAACTGCCGGATCCCGCGTTCGCGGGCGAATTCGAGCAGGTTCTGCGTACCGGCGACGTTGACGTCCTGGTACGTGAGCGGGTCCTCGATCGACGGCCTCACGCCGGCCTTCGCGGCCAGGTGCACGATCGCGTCGAAGGTCCCCTCGAGACGGGACCACCAGGCGTCTCGCTGGCGCAGGTCGGCTTCGACGAGGCTCCAACGCGGGTTCGTCCGGTGCGCCGCGATGTTCCGTTCCTTGACGGCGCGCGGATAGAACGGATCGAAGTTGTCGATGACCGTCACGGCGTGACCGTCGGCCAGGAGAGAGTCGACCAGATGGCTGCCGATGAAGCCGGCGCCACCGGTAACGAGAACGCGTGTCATGAACGACCTAGTGTACGCCGCGGCCGCGATCGCCGCAGCGATCCGTCGACGTCGTCACCGCGTCGAAGCCGAGTTTTGGTGAAGAACTGCGACGTGGCGGGCGAGACGGCGAGCCGACATCTGCCACGACCTCAGGCCGAGACGATGTTGGACGAGGAGCCCGGAAGGCTGGCGGGCATCATCCGGAACCGCTGGAAGGGGACGTGGCACTGATACTTCCGGAGGAAGTTCAGGAACTTCTTATAGTCCTCGGGCGGCATGTTGAACGAGGTGACCAGCAGCTTGTAGTTGCCACGGGTGTGCTCCAGGCCCAGTCGGACAAGTTCGCGCACCTCGTGCCGGGTGAGGTCGCGCGCCATGAAGGGCTCGTAGACCTCGGACCAGAACGATGCGCCTCCCTGGATCAGCCGGTCGAAGAGCTGCCGGTGCGGCGGGACCGCAGTGCCCGTCGCGGCTGACGACGTGACCGGTGACGGGCGTTCGCCGGCCCGCAGCACCTCGATCGGCAGGGTGTCCATCGTGACCACGGCGTCGCGGCAGCGGAGGATCAGGCGCTCAGCCACATTCCGCAGTTCCCGCACGTTCCCGGGCCAGTCGTAGTTGGTGAGCGCCACCAGCGCCTCCGGCCGCACTTCCGGCACCGGCATGCGGTGCGTCTCCGAGAAGTTTCGGAAGAAGTGATTCAGGAGCATGAACACATCCTCGCGGCGCTCGCGGAGCGGCGGCACGGCGATGTGAATGACGTTCAGGCGGTAATAGAGGTCTTCCCGGAAGGTCTTCTCGGCCACGTGCTCGAGCAGGCGCCGGTGGGTTGCGGTGATGACCCGGACGTCGAGCGGCGGCAGGGTACGGTCGGAACCGACACGCTGAATCTCGCCGGTCTCGAGGAACCTGAGGAGAATCGCCTGCATCCGCAGGCTCATCTCGCCCACTTCGTCCATCAGCATCGTGCCGCCGTGGGAGGCCTCGAGCCACCCGCGCTTGTCGCGGTGCGCGTCGGTGAAGCTGCCCTTGACGTGGCCGAACAGTTCGGATTCGAGCAGGCCGTCCGGGAACCCCGCGCAGTTGATCGTGACGAACGGACCGTTCGCCCGGGCGCTGCCTTCGTGAATCAGGCGCGCGACGATCTCCTTGCCGACGCCGCTCTCCCCGGTGATGAGCACCTTGGCGTCCGATCTGGACGCGTGCTGGATCTCCTCTTCAACACCACGAATTGCGGTGCTGACCCCGACCATCGTGACCGACTTCTTCATGCTCCCGCCAGACGCAAAACAGGAGAAGCGCCAAGCTCCGGCAGTAGGGGGGGACCACCGGGAGGCGCTTCAGGGGGAATCTCGAAAGTTCCGTGACTGGAGGATTTTCGGTCGAGGCGGGGCTCTAAGTCAACAGAGAGAAGACGTTTGTGCCTCGGATTGAGAGATTTAATGTCTCCGTTCAGGGTGACAGTGGGTCATTGACCGATCCAATGTCCCCCTGAACGGGACAGCTAGACGAGGGCGGGCGACTCGCGATGGGCGGCGTTGTGCTTCGAGGCGCCGAGTCGGACGACATGCGGCTGCGGATCCTTGATCGCGTTCCGTGTGTCGACGACCACACGGCCAGCCTTCTGCAACGCCGCGTAATCGAACTTCGAATGATCGGTCACGATGACCACGCAGTCGTAGCTGCCGGGGGCGAGGCCGGCCACGTCGACGTTGACCAGGTCGCGTCCACCCTGCCAGTGACGGCCGGACAACGCGGGGACGTGCGGGTCGGTGTACGACAGTTCGGCGCCGCGCTCCTCGAGCAGCGTCAGCAGATCGAGCGCGGGCGACTCACGGATGTCGTCGACGTCCTTCTTGTACGCGACGCCGGCCACGAGCACGCGCGACCCGCGCAGCGGCAGGCGGATGCTGTTCAGCGCGTCGCCGATCAGCGACACCACGTAATGCGGCATGGCCCCGTTCACGGCGCCGGCAAGTTCGATGAACCGCGCCTCGAAGCCTGACTGGCGCGCCTTCCACGACAGGTAGAACGGGTCGACCGGAATGCAGTGACCGCCGAGCCCGGGGCCGGGGTAGAACGGCATGAAGCCGAAGGGCTTGGTGGCCGCCGCGCGCACCACTTCCCAGACGTCGATGCCGAGTCGATCGCACATCAGCGCGAGCTCGTTCACCAGGCCGATATTGACGGCGCGGAAGGTGTTCTCGAGCAGCTTGACCATCTCGGCGACGCTTGGCGACGACACCGGAACGACGGTCGTCACGGCCGCACCGTACAGCGCCTGCGTCAGCGTCGAGCACGCCGGGGTGTAGCCCCCGACGACCTTGGGCACATTGTGGGTGCCGAATGTCGGGTTCGACGGGTCGATGCGCTCTGGCGAGAACGCCAGGAAGAAGTCCTTCCCGGCCTTGAGGCCGTTGCGTTCCAGGATCGGCAGGACGAGGTCTTCAGTGGTGCCGGGATACGTCGTCGACTCCAGGATGATCAGCATCCCCGGGTGCAGCCGTTTCGCAATCTCCTCGGTGGCAGACACGATGTAGGACAGGTCGGGGTCCTTCGTCTTCCGGAGCGGCGTCGGCACGCAGATGTTGATCGTGTCGAGGTCGTGGATGACGTCGAAGTCGGTGCTGGCGCGGAGCAGATCCTTGGTGCGG
Organism: Acidobacteriota bacterium; assembly: GCA_947465275.1. GTDB lineage: Bacteria > Acidobacteriota > Vicinamibacteria > Vicinamibacterales > UBA2999 > JBEBGV01. The sequence goes on from CANIAI010000044.1 coordinate 8,569, forward strand.
AACTCCGCCAGGACCTCCGTGGGCACGTCGTCGATGTACGACCGGCCGGCCTCGATGGACGCCACCTTGGCGGTATCGAGGTCGAGGCCCATGGTCCGGTAGCCGGCACGCGCGAATTCCACCGCGAGAGGCAGACCAACGTATCCGAGACCAATCACCCCCGCGCGTACGTCGCGCGAGCGGATCTTGGCCAGCAGGGAATCAGCGAGAGCAGGCATAGTCATCGTGTGCAATCCGTATCTGGAAGGAACCCTTCGAGCTCCGGTTCGCAAGAGCGTTGCCGATCCAGGGCGTTGCAGCGCTCAAGCCGCCAAATTGGGGCTAAACCGTGAAGACCGGGGCTAAAACCGCGTGAAAGGCCTGCAATCGAGCCCTCCCTGCGCGGCATCCGAAAACACCATCTATTTCCACCCGGGGGCAGACTTTTGTCCATCGATGGAAGGTGAACTTCCCGCCTGTGCGATGTCCGGTATCCGGCCAGTGCCCGTCGGTCGCTGTTCGGCAGACATTAGTTAAGAGTTCTTCACCAGCAACTTAGCCCAGTCCCGGATGAGGCAGCGCGAGCTTTGGCTGCCGACTTGCACTAGAGCTGCCCGCACCCAAATTTCCGGCTGCTGCAGTGTGCCCCGCGCGTGGTGCGCGGTCGTGCCTGGTCTTGCCCGGGGCTCCTCCGCTGTCTGAACCGGCGGTTCTGAGCCTCTCGTGCAATCGGCACGTCCCGCGTCAACCGACAGGCCGGGCCGCGGCTTCGGCTTTCGAGAGGACAGGGATGAGAGGCCTTCGGCCAAACACGCTGGTCGGCGACAGTGCGGCGATGCTCGATCTGAAGTCGGAGATCGAACGCGTCGCGCGATCCGACGCTAAGGTCCTGGTGACGGGGGAGAGCGGCTCGGGCAAGGAGCTGGTCGCCGAAGCCATCCACAGCGGCAGCGCCAGGGCCGACAAGCCATTCGTCGCGGTCAACTGCGCGGGGATGCCCGAGACGCTCCTCGAATCGGAGTTGTTCGGGCACGTCCGCGGCAGCTTTACCGGCGCCTACCGTGACAAGGAAGGCAAGCTCGGGATGGCCGACCAGGGCACGATGTTCCTCGACGAGATCGGTGAGATGACCCTGCGCATGCAGGGGCTCCTCCTCCGTTTCCTCGAGACAGGCGAACTGCAGCGCGTTGGCGCTGACCGGCTGGTCGAGCGGGTGAACGTGCGCGTCGTCGCCGCCACGAACCGGAACCTTCGCGAAATGATCGCGCAGGGGACGTTCCGCGAGGATCTTTTCTATCGGCTGAATGTGATCCACCTGATGGTGCCGCCGCTGCGGGATCGCCGTCAGGACATCCCCAGGCTCGCCAACCACTTCCTGCAGTCGTTCACGCGGGACGTCACGACTGCGCGTGAGTTCTCACCAGACGCGATGGAATTGCTGGTCGAGTACAACTGGCCCGGCAACGTCCGCGAGCTGCAGAACGTCGTCGAACGCCTCGCGGTGACCGTGAGGACCGAATCAATCCGGAAGAGCGACCTGCCGATTGAGATCAGGACAAGGCCCGGCTCAGCTGCAGCCCCCCGGCGTGAACGTCGCCGGACGGTTGCCGATGAACTGTACCGGCGGCTCACGCATGAGCGCGAGTCGTTCTGGTCGGCGGTCTATCCGCTCTACATGCAGCGGGAGATCACACGGTCCAACGTGCGTGACGTCGTGCGGATGGGACTCGAGGAAGCACGCGGGAACTACAAGATCGTGGCGCGGCTGTTCAACCTGGAACCGAACGACTACAAGCGGTTCCTGAACTTCCTGCGAAAACACGACTGCCAGCTGCCGTTCAAGGAGTACCGGCAATAACCA
>CANIAI010000045.1 GCA_947465275.1 Acidobacteriota bacterium
TGACCTTTACCGGACGAACCAGTCATCCCAGGCAGGCAGGTGGCCGCCCTGCAGCAGCCCGCGCACGTGCCCCTGCCACCGGGCGGCGCCGCCCTCGTCGCCCCGCTTTTCCCGCTGCTCCCGCGGATCCCGCTGCGCCAGCCGCTCCAATTGCCCGCGCAGCGCTTTCGCGGGACCGCCCCGCACCAGTCCACGCTCGAGCTGCGCCGAGAGCGCCGTCAGTACGGCGCGGCGCTGCAGGTCGGCCGACAGGTGAAGCGTCCAGACCGCCGGGTACGGCAGGCCGTCCGTGCCGATGACGGAGCCGGCCACCTCGCCGCGCTGGTTCACCGCGTTGGCCGCGGAGCCTTCGCCGCCGAGCCGCACCGGACCCTCGCCGTCCCGCCACACCCAGGCGACGGTCCGTTCGCTCACCACGTCGGTGGCGGTGCCGACGACCAGCCCGACGTCGGCGATGTCGGTGGCCGAGCCAATCCAGCCGGGCCACATCGGGATCTCGCGCACGCGGTCGTCGGGCTCGATGACGTAGGGGTTCCAGCTCCACGAGGCGCTCGACACGATCGCGCCGTCGTCGTTGATCCCGAGCCCGTAGCCGGTGATGCCGGTGTCGCGCAGGCCGGCGGAGGGCGTCCAGCGATAGACGTGCAGCGAGTCAGGACTCGGCCCGCTGACCGCCATCGCGCCCCGCTCGGTGATGGCGACCGCCGCGCTCTGAGTCCCGGACAGCCCGAGCAGCTGCCGTTGCCCGGCCACCCAGCGCCAGGCCTCCTGGCGGCCGTCGGCGGTGACGTTCCCGCCGCCCGCGATCTCGCCGGCGTCGTTGATGGCGAGCGCCAGGCCGGGACCGATGTCCTGCATGCCGCCGTCGGCCGTCCAGACGAACGCACGGCTGGCGGGCACCCCGTCGCCCCAGCACCAGCCGACGACGGTGCCCGGGTTGTTGATGCCGGCCGCCTCGCAGAGCGGCAGCCCGGGCAGGCTGCCGAGCGGCAGTCGCCGGCCGTCCGCCGTCCAGACGAACGCCTGGTACGCGCTGTCGTACCCCACCACGTCACCACGTTCGTTGATGTCGAGCGCCACGCCCGCGAACGGGAGCACGCGCGGCTCCTGCGCCTCGGCACGTACCGATGTGAGGAATCCCGTCACCGCCAGACACACGACGAGCAGACCCACGTTTGTGATCGACTTCACGATGACCTCCGGTACCGCTGGGGCAGCAACCGCGGTGACGTGAGCGGTTCCGGTCGGCTCTCGTGATTTCGGGCGTGTTCTGCGGCCGGGCTGTGCGAGGACCGCCATGGCGGGGCGCGATTTCACGCGTCTCCGCCGATGATTCCGCGCCTGCCTGACGAGGAATTCAGGAACTCTTCAGTTTGGGCCGGCGGCCCGGGGTGCATGCTCGGGACATGACCAGTTCACGCATCGCCGTCGTCGTCGCCAGCGCGGTGCTCCTGCTCGGCGCGGCCGCCCAGCCCGCCTCGGCGCAGCCCGACTTCACCCGGTCACAGCGGAAGACGTGCACCTTCTGCCACGTCGGCGCCTGGACGTCGGGCAAGCTGACCGCGGCGGGCACCTACTTCAACCAGAGGCACACGTTGAAGGGCTTCGTGGAGCCGAAGGCCGCAGCGGCGCACGGGCTCGCGCCGGTCAGCGCGGCGCGGTAGCCGCGGCCGCGGCTTCGGCCGATGACACGGCCGGCCCGTGGAGCGGCAGGCGCACCACGAAGGAGGCGCCGCGGTCGATGCCCGGACTCGACGCCGTCACGCTGCCGCCGTGCAGCTCGACCAGATGCTTCACGATCGACAACCCGAGGCCCAGCCCGCCGTGCGCGCGCGTGCTCGACTGATCGGCCTGGCGGAACCGGTCGAAGACCTGTGGCAGGAACTCGGGCGCGATGCCGACCCCGGTGTCGTCCACCGTCAGCGACACCTCTCCACCCTCACGGGCGATGCGGACGTGGATGGACCCGCCAGGGTTCGTGAACTTGACGGCGTTGCTGAGGCGGTTCCACGTCACCTGCCGCAGCCGGTCGGCGTCACCCCTGACGGTGCAGTCGCGCGCCGGCTCCATCGAGAGCCGGACGTCCTTGCCGGCGGCGGCCATGCGCACCGACTCGGTGGCCTGCGACGCCAGTTCGCACAGGTCGACCGTGGTCAGGTGCAGTTCCATCTTCCCCGAGATGATCCGCGACACGTCGAGGACGTCGGCAATCAGGTGCGCCTGCGATCGCGCGTTGCGGTCGAGCGACTCGAAGACGCGGCCCAGGCGCTCGGGCTCGACCTGTCCCCGCGTCAGCATCGACGTCCAGCCGAGAATCGCGTTCAGCGGCGTGCGCAGTTCGTGGGACAGGGTCGCGAGGAACTCGTCCTTCAGCCGGTTCGCCGTCTCGGCCTCCGCCCGCGCGTCGCGCAGGTCCACCAGCAGGTCGCGCACCTCGTACTGGCGCCCCCGCGCGCGCAGCGCCGCGCGGATAGCCGACAGCGCCGCCGCGAGCCGGATGGGACGCTCGAAGAGCGTGACGTTCCGCAGCGACTCGATCGCCTTGATCGTCCGCATGGTCACGTCGACCCCTGACTGCCCGGCGAACAGCAGCACCGGCACATCCGACCACGAGGGCTGCCGGTCGAGCAGCGCCGCCAGCTGTGGACACGCCGGGTCGTCGAGCGCCTCTTCGGTCAGCAGCAGCGCGCCGCCCCCCGCCCGCGCGTAGAGATCGCAGAGCTGCACCATCGACTCGCAGATCACGGCGTGAATGCCGGCCCGCGCGAGCAGGGCGTGCGTCAGCTCCGCGTCCCGCCCGACGGGGGCGAACAGCAGCAGCCGCGTGGCGATGTCGGGCGGATCACTCACGCGCATCATCACGGACCAACGGACCCGGCTGGCCCGTGTAGTGCGGCACACCGGTCAGCACGCCGTGGAAGGCGCTCAGCGACTGGCCCACGTGCACCCGGGTCGGACCGATCCGGAGCTCGCGGATCGCGGTCTCGTGCCCGCTCGTCCGCTTCTTCACCACCGAGATGGCGCGGCAGATCTGGCCCCGCTGCTCGAAGAACCGGAAGAGGACGATGGCGTCGGCCAGATAGCTGAGGTCGACCGGGGTCGGCATCATCGCGCCGATGGTGCCGTGCTGGGCGAGGACGATCAGCGTCCCCACGCCGCACTCGTTGAGGAACGAGATCAGCTCGTGCATCCGGACGATGGGGGCGTCGGCCGGCGGAATCGCATTGAGGTAGCCGTTCAGCGTGTCGATGCCGATCAGGCGCACGCCCTCCTCGTCGACGAGCCGGCGGACGCGGTGGGCGAACTCGCCCGGCGACGTGACGCCCGGGTCGATCTGCTGTGGAATGATGTGGCCCGACTCGATGCGCTCGGTGGCGCGCATGCCGAGGGCGTCGCACCGTGCCACGAACGTCTTGAGCCGTTCGTCGAACAGGAAGATGGCCGCCTTCGAGCCCGGGTTCGCGGCGCCGCAGAGGTACTGCGCGGCCACCGTCGACTTGCCGACCCCGGCCGGGCCGACGAACAGCGTGGTCGTCCCCCAGCTCAGGCCGCCGCCGATGAGCGCGTCGAGTTCCGGCAGGCCGCTGCGGATCGGCTCGTCGCGATGCGCCCCTGCCTGCGTCTCCGCGATCAACTGTGGAAACACCGTCAGGCCGCCCCGCCGGATCACGAAGTCGTGGAACCCCTCGATCACCTGCATGCCACGCATCTTCACGATCCGCAGCCGGCGGCGCGCCCGGCCGAACTCGAACGGCAGGTGCTCGAGCGAGACCACCCCATGGGCGATGCTGCGCAGCTGCAGATCGTCGGCACCCATGGCGTGATCGTCGAGGATCAGCACCGTCGCTCCACGGGACGCAAAGAACTCCTTCAGCCCCAGCACCTGCCGGCGGTAGCGCAGGGGATCGCGCGCGAGCAGGCGCAGCTCGGACAGTGAATCGATGACGACGCACGCGGGACCGACCCGGTCGGCTCGCTGCAGGACGGTCTTCGTCAGGTCCGCGAGTTCGACCTCGGCCGGGTGATACAGGGTGTATTCCTCGGCCACGCGCTTCGGGGCCGCGTCGAGCTGCTGCGTCTCGATCCCGTCGAGCGACCAGCCGTGCGACTCGGCCACCGACGCCAGTTCCTCAGCCGTTTCCGAGAGGGTGACGTAAAGGGTCCGCTCACCCCGGGCCTTCGCAGCCAGGAGGAACTGCAGAGCAAGGGTCGTCTTGCCCGTCCCGGGCACGCCTTCTATCAGGTACAGCCGGCGGGTCGGAAATCCACCGCCCGTGAGTTCGTCCAGCCCCGCGATCCCCGTCGACGCCTGCTCCATCCCCGCTCCCCGGCCGTCCCTTGCAGCCTGCACACCTCGTCCGTGCGGACGCCCCGTGTCCCCGCCGTTCATGGGAGTTGCAAGTTGCCGACCGGCTCGACGGGGGCTGATCACGGGACCTCGTCCAGGCGTATGCTGACGCTCAGATGCCGTCGCGCGCCACACACTGGAACCAGGTCCACACGACGAAGACGGACCGGGAGGTCAGCTGGTTCGAGGCCTCACCGGACGTGTCGCTGCAGATGCTGCACGACGCCGGGATGACGGCCGATAGTTGCGTGCTCGACGTGGGTGGGGGCGACTCGCGCCTCGTCGACGCGCTGCTCGCCGAGGGGCTCCGCTGCGTGACTGTCCTGGATGTGTCGGGCGCCGCGCTCGTCCGCGCGAGGGCGAGGCTCGGCGGGTCGGCCTCCCTCCCCACGTGGATCGAAGCCGACGTCACTGGGCCATGGACGACGCCGGCGGTCGACCTCTGGCACGACCGTGCGGTCTTCCACTTCCTCGCGGAGGCCGAGGACCGCGCCCGCTACAAGGCCCACCTGCTCGACACGCTGAGCTCGGGTGGCAGCGCCATCATTGCGACGTTCGCACCGGACGGGCCGACCGCCTGCAGCGGCCTGCCGGTGCAGCGCTACTCGCCGGAGTCGCTGGCGCACGAACTCGGCCCGGCGTTCGAGCTTCGGGGCGCGCGCGCGCATGTCCACACCACTCCGTGGGGCAGCGCGCAATCCTTCCAGTATTCCTGGCTGCAGCGGCGCCGCTGAAGGAACGATCGTCAGTGACTCACGCCATCGACGCGCTCACCAGCCACCAGCGACTGCAGCGCCCCAGGGTCAAGCGGTTTGGTGACGTGCCGGTCGAACCCTGCCTCGACAGCGCGCTGCCGGTCCTCTGGCCGGTCGTACCCGGTCAGGGCAATCAGGCGCAGCCGTTCGCCTCCGGGCATGTGGCGCAGCCGCTGTGCGACTTCGTACCCGTCCATGCCGGGGAGGCCGATGTCGAGAAACACGACCGCCGGCTGGAACACCCGCGCCAGTGTCAGCGCCTCCTGGCCGTCCGTGACCATTCGCGCATCGTGTCCCCGCACCCGCAGCAGCGAGACGAGGGTGTCGGCAGCGTCGGTGTTGTCGTCGACCACGAGGATGCGCCGGGGCGTCGACGGTCCCTCGCGTTCGGCCTCCCCGGGACCCGCCACGACACCTGTGTCCGACAACGCCGGCAGGGTGACGACGAACTCGCTCCCGAGCCCCCGTCCCTCGCTCGACGCGGTCACCCGCCCCCCATGCAGCTCGACGATGCGGCGCACCAGAGCCAGGCCCACCCCGAGCCCTGAGGCGTGGTGCGGCGATTCGCTCCCCTGCCTGAACAGGTCGAAGATGTGCGGCAGCATCGATGGGTCGATCCCGACGCCGTCATCGCTGATCCGCACCACCACCTGCGCGCCCTCAGGACACGGCTCGAGCTCGACCCGAACGTCGAGCTGACCGCCTGCCTGCGAGAACTTCGACGCGTTGCTGATGAGGTTTCCGAACGCCTGCTCCAGACGGGTGGCGTCGCCGATCACGTAGATGCTGGCCGGCTCGAACGACAGCGAGAGCAGCTGACGCCGATCGCTGATGTGCTGGCTGACGACCTCGCTCGCCCTGCGCATGAGCTCCGTCAGCTCCAGCGGCGCCTGTTCCAGCGACAGCTTGCCCTGCGTGATACGCGCCACGTCGAGCAGATCGTCGATGAGCCGGGTCATGTGCCGGGTCTGTCGCTCGATGATGGCCCGCGCATTCGCCGACACCGCGGGGGGCACGCCGGGGGCGCCCAGCAACTGCGCCGCGGTGCGGATAGGCGCCAGCGGATTGCGCAGCTCATGCGCGAGCATGGCGAGGAACTCGGTCTTGCTGCGATCGGCGGCCGCCAGTTCGGTGACCCGCTGCCGACGCAGCGCATCCGCGTGGTAGCGCTCGGTCACATCCTCCATCGACAACATGATGAGGGGGCGTCCGCCGTCGGCCTGCCGAAGCCGCTGCGCGTCGAGCAGCCAGATTCTCGCGCCGTCACCGGCGTCGATCGTCGCCTCGAAATCCTTGACGGCGTGGTCCGCCGGCAACACCCGTTCGAGGAGCCGGCGCAGTTCGGGCACGTCCCAGCGCCCGTCTGACAGCTCGAAGAACGGCTGGCGCTCGATGCGGGTGGTCGTCGTCGCGAACACCCGGTAGAACGCGTCGTTCGCCGTCACCACATCGAGGCGCTCGTCGAGCACGATCAGCGGCGCGCGTCCCGTCGCCACGATGCTCTCGGCATACTGCCGCGCCCGGATCAGGTCGTCGATGTCGACGAGGACGATGACGGCGCCGTCGACCTGGTTGTCGAGCGTGCGGTACGGGCGCGTGCGCAGCGAGAACCACCGGCCGGTAGCGGACTGCGCCCGCTGCTCGCGGACCTCCAGCGTCCGGAGCGTGTGCGCCACCTGCGCGTGGACGTCGACGCTCAGGTTGATCCGCAGCTCATCCAGCGGACGGCCGACGTCCACGGCGCGCAGGCCCAGCAGGCGTTCGGCCGAGAAGGTGAACCGTCGGATCTCGAGCCCGGGGCCGACGAAGACGACCGCCAGGTCCGTGCTGACGAGCAGGTTGTTGAGGTCGCTGTTGGTCGACTGCAGGTCGCCGTTCCGGTGCTGCAGTTCGTCGTTCAGCGTCGTCAGTTCCTCGTTGGCTGACTGGATCTCCTCCTTCGAGGTTTCGAGTTCCTCGTTGATGCTCTGGAGTTCCTCGTTGGCCGACTGCGCCTCCTCGTGCGCGGCCTCGATCCCGGCGCGCGCCGCCTCCTGCTCCTCGAACATCTCGCGGAGGTACGCCTGTGTGTCCGCGAGCTCCTTGCTCAGGCGCATCACGGCGCCGGCGTTCCCGGCCGCGTCGGCCGGCGCGTTCCCGGGGCTGGGTGCGAGCGGCTGCGCGACGCCTGCACGATCGCCCAACAGGATGAGGAACCCGTCGGGCGTCGGTCCGAGGGGCACGACCTCCAGCGTCACCTCGCCCTCGTCGCGTCCGTCGTCCGACGTGAGCCGCACGTGTTCGTCGACGACGATGGCCTTCTCCCGCATGGCCTTCGCCAGCGCGGCGCGTACGGGCACGTGCAGGCGACGGTCGAGCACATGGGTGAGGCTGAGGCTCGCCTTCCCCGGGGCCGGCGACACATATCGGCCGACGTTGCCGCGGTACTGCAGCACCTCCATGCTCGGCGAGATCACGACCCCGGCCGGCGTGAAGCGCGTCAGCAGGATGCGGTCGCTCTCCCGCAGGAGGTCGGACGTCCCGACCTGCGGGCCGGGATCGTGGCCCGGACCCGCCGGCCGCGGGATGCGCGAGGTGAGCGGACGCAGGACCGGATGCGAGACGCTCCCGGCGCGCTTGAGGAAGATCTTGTGCTGGGAATCGAGCGTGTCGAAGAGCTCCGACTGGCTGCCGATGGCGTCGGCCGACCCCAGCCAGAGCACCCCGTCCGGCTTGAGCGCGTAATGCAGGTTGCCGATGACGGCCGCCTGCAGCACCGGTTCGAGATACATCAGGAGGTTCCGGCAGCTCACGAAGTCGATCCGCGAGAACGGCGGATCGGTCAGCACGTTGTGCCGCGAGAAGATGCAGGCGTCGCGCAGTGACTTGACCACCCGATAGCGGTCGTCGATGCGGACGAAGAAGCGCGACAGCCGGGCCTCGGGCACGTCCTGCGCGATCTCCACCGGATACAGGGCCGCGCGCGCCACCTCGATGCTGGCCGCGTTGACGTCGCTCGCGAAGATCTGGAGCCGCACGGTGCGCCCCATGCTCTCGGCGCACTCGGTCAGCGCGATGGCGAGCGAGTAGACCTCTTCGCCCGTCGAGCAGCCGAGCACCCAGACGCGGAACAGGTCGGCCTCCCGGTCGCGTTCGAGCAGGCGCCGGAAGGCGCCGTGGATGAGCGCCTCGAAGGCGTCGGGATCCCGGAAGAAGCTCGTGACACCGATGAGCAGGTCGTCGTGCAGCGCGCGGGCTTCGCCGGGAGTGCCGCGCACGAGCGCCGCGTAGGCAGCGAGTTGCTCGGTGCGCTTCAGGATCATGCGGCGCAGGATGCGCCGACGCAGCGTCCCGCGCTTGTAGTTGGTGAAGTCGACACCGGTGTCGCGGGACACGCTCCGGAGGATGTCGGTCACCTCGGCGTCTTCGTCCACGGGCGAAGCCGCCGCGCGCCTGAGGGTCTGCGGCGACTGGCCGATGCGGCCGAGTTCCACGCCGATCTCGCGCGGCGGGAGCACGTAGTCGATGAATCCGTCGGAGATGGCACTGTGCGGCATGCCTGTCTGCCGCGCGCTGTCGTCCTGGGCGAACGTGAGGCCGCCGGCGCCCTTGATGGCGCGCACCCCGATGGTGCCGTCGGTGGCCGTGCCCGACAGGATGACGCCGATAGCGAGATGCCGCCGCGCCTCGGCCAGCGACCTGAAGAACAGGTCGATCGGGCGATGCAGCGCGCCCACGCCCCTGGCCTGCAGGGCGAAGCGATCGCCATCGATCGTCACGTCCTGGCCGGGCGGGAGCACGTAGATGGTATTGGGGGCGATGGCCTGCCCGTCGACGATGTCGGTGACCGGGATCCGCGTGGAGCGGGCGAGGATTTCGGCCAGGGCGCTCGGATGCACCGGGTCGAGGTGGGAGACCACGACGAACGCCATCCCGCTGTCGGGGACCAGGGCGGTGATCAGGGCGGTGAACGCTTCGAGGCCCCCGGCGGACGCACCGATGCCCGCTATCGGAAACGAGCCGCCGGCGTCGTCGGCGGCGGACGTCACGACCTCAGCAGCTGGGCTGGCGCCTGGGCTGCCGTCCGGCGTCTCGGGCGCGTGCACTGGAAACTCCTGAATCACCGGCCTGACTCCTGCGCCCGGTGCGTACGCGGCGGCTGTTGGGTCCGCTCGCTACGATACTCCCTTTGGAGTTCCACCGATGGGGTTTCGACCACTCGCTGCAGCGTGAGGAGAGTCAGAGTGCAGCGGCGACTCAGCCGTTAGAAGACGTCCAGGTCGTGCGCCTCGACGACCTTCCCGTCGTAGAACCGCCGCATCTCCTCGAGCGCCTCGGCTTCGCTGCCCGACGTGCCGCAGTTGGTGCCGACCTGATCGCAGCCCGGGTTGGCGCGGTGGTAGAGCACGAGCTGCTTCGGCCTGCCGGCCTTCGCGATCTCGGCGAGCTCCTGCGTCGACGTGTGGTACGCGCGGCGATACGCCTGCCACGCGGGGGTGACCTTGGCGGTCGAGCCCATCGTGTAGACCTCGAACACCATCACGTCGCAGCCGTTGCACGCCTCGGCCAGCCCCGGGCTCGGCTTCGCGTCACCCGAGATGAGGATGGTCTTGTCCTTCGTCACGATGCGGTACGCGAACGCCTCCCACGCGCCATGGATGACCGGCACCGCGGTCACGGTGACGTGCGCGTCCTTGTAGACCTCGCCGCCCTTGGCGCCGATCTCATGGACGTTCACCTTCCACCCCTCCGGCGGGGACGGCTGCAGGTCGTGCAGGCGGCGGTCGATGTCGAGCGCCCACGCCTTCTGGATGCCGTCGCTCATCCCCTTCGTGCCGACCGGGCCGTAGAGGGCAAGCGGCTCCTGACGCCCCATCGTCCACGGCGTGAGCATCAGGTCGGGCAGCCCCATCGTGTGGTCCGAGTGGAGGTGCGTGAGGAACGCCGTCTTCAGGTTGACCGCGGCGAGCGCGGCGATCCCCTTCGTACGCACCGCGAGGGTGGCGCGGCGGACGATACCGGCGCCGCTGTCGAAGAGATACGCCTGGCCGTCGACGACGACCGCCGTGGCGGGGCCCGAGCGATCCGGGTCGGGCAGCGGCGTGCCGGTGCCGAGGAAGACCACCTGGGTGCCGGTGGTCGGCGCAGGCGTGACGTCCGGGCGCGCAGCAGCCGGCGCTCCGATCGGCGCA
>CANIAI010000046.1 GCA_947465275.1 Acidobacteriota bacterium
CCCGCCGGCCGCGAGCTCACCTGGTATGCCGCGGACGAGTGCATCCTCGTCGATGGCGAATACCTGATCCGTAGCCTGCCCGCCCGCATCCTCTGGAAGCTGCTGACGGCCCGCAGCCGCGAGGGCCGGGTCGAGTTCACGAACCGGGAGTTGCGGCTCGACCGGTCACTGAACCTTCCCGAGTGGAAGGACAACCTCGAAACCCGCCTGCTGCTCCTGCGCCGCCGGCTCGAGCAGAAGTGCCCCGACATCCGCCTCGCGCCCCGTGGACGGGGGCGGTTCGCCCTGGAAGTGGCCGGCCCGGTCACCCTGACCGAGCGCCCCTGACCGGCCCCCTCTTGGCCCACCCCCTGCCGGCCCGCTGACCGTCCGCCCGGCGGCCCGCCGCGCCATCGACCCGGGAACCCTCCGGGGGTGCACCTCATCGAATCCGAAACGGCTCCTCCGACGTCTGAAGGAGAGCCAACAGCCGTATTCCGCAGCCCGGGCACGGGCAGCAGCCTTGCACCCTATGTCGACGATGGCGAGAAAACAGCAGCAACCGGACGCCCTTCCCTTCCGTCCCTCGACGAAGCGCCGCTCGCTGATCGAGTGGAGCGACCCGGCGCGCCAGGCCCAGGTGCTCGACTGGCGCCATCGCGCCCACGACTTCGGTCTCGACGTCGAGGAGCGCGATCCCTCCGGTGACGGGCACGGAGCCGGACCCGGGTTCGCGCCCGCGCCCGATCAGCTCCTGCACGACGACGACCCCGAGGCCTTCCGCGAGCAGCCGGTCGAGGCGTTCCGCGAGGGCGCGGCCCGCGAGGCTGACGAGGACGAGGCCGAGGAGGGCGAGTCGGTCGGCGTCTTCGGCGGCTCGCGCGAGGACGTCGACCTCGTACGTGTCTACCTGCAGCACATCGGGAAGCGCAAGCTGCTGAAGGCGCACGAGGAGGTCGAGATCGGCACCCGCATCGAGCGGGCGCAACGCGAGCTCGCCGCCACCTTCGCGCAGATTCCGTCGGCGATGCAGACGCTCATCTCGCTCGCGGATCGCATCCGCAGCAAGGGTGACCCGGCGGCCGAGCTGATCCTGCTGCCCGAGGGGGGCGAGCTCCAGGAGGGGCACGTCACCCCGGTGCTCCGCGTCTTCGCGCGCCTCAAGCGGCGGCGGTGCCTCATCGACACGATGAAGAAGGACCTGCAGGCGCCGCGCCTCGGCGTGCGCCGGAAGGCCGACCTCGAGACGCGCCTCGTGCGCGCCCAGCAGGCCATGGCCGATGACTTGGCCTCGCTGCCGATCCGCCCGTCACTGATCGATGAGATCGTCACGGAACTCGGCCGGGTCGAGGATCAGTTCCTGGCGCTCGACCCGCTGCCGCGCGCCGAACGCGCGGAGCGGTGCCGTGCGCTCGAGGCGCAGATCGGGCTCTCGCGGGCCGACTTCCGCAAGCGGCTCACCCGCGTGCGCGGGGCCGAAGAGACGGTGCGCGAGGCGAAGCGCGAGCTCATGGAGGCGAACCTCCGCCTGGTGGTCTCGATCGCGAAGCGCTACATGAACCGCGGCCTCGGTTTCCTCGACCTGATTCAGGAGGGGAACCTCGGGCTGATGAAGGCGGTCGATCGCTTTCAGTTCCGTCGCGGGTTCAAGTTCTCGACCTATGCCACCTGGTGGATTCGCCAGGCGATCACCCGGGCGATCGCCGACAACGGCCGGACGATTCGCCTGCCCGTCCACGTGATCGAGTCGCTGAACCGGCTCGAGAAGGAGCGCAAGTCCATCCGCACCGAGACGGGCCACGAGCCGAGCCCCGATGAGATCGCGGCACGGATGAACATGCCGGTGGCCAAGGTGCGCCTGCTGCTCGACGCGCAGAAGACGCCCTACTCGCTCGAGATGAAGGTGGGCGAAGACGAAGCGACCGAGCTCGGTGACCTGTTGCAGGACCGCTCCGCGCCGTCGCCCGAGGAGTCGGCGCTCGAAGGCGACCTGGGCAACGAGATCGAACGCGCGATGCAGCCGCTCACGGATCGCGAGCGGGAGGTCATCCGGATGCGCTACGGGCTCGGCACCGACCGCGAATATACGCTCGAGGAAATCGGGCGGCAGCTGTCGGTGACCCGCGAGCGCGTGCGGCAGATCGAGAGCCGCGCCCTCCAGAAGCTCCGCGCGGCGCGGCAGCGCGAGGCCGACTCGACGATCGCGCGACGCAAGGGTGCCTGAGCGCCCACCGGCCGCGCGGGGCACACGGCGCGGATACGCGCAGACACACGAAGGGCGTCGCTGGTTCGCACCAGCGACGCCCTTGTTGCGTACCGCCGTGGCGACGCTGCCGTTACCGGCAGGTGCCGCCAACGGCGCGCACCGACTGGACGTCGATCCGCGCCATGTCGCCGACCGACTGCGTCGAGCCCGTGCCGGCCGTCCCGGTGGACGTCCGCCCCGCCTGCGACCCGGTCGACGAGGTGTTGCCACCGGCGGCCGTCGACCCGGCGCCCGTGCTGCTGGTCGCCGAATCACTGCCGCTGGTCGCACCCGTGCTGCCCGAGCCAGCGCTGCCCGCCCCGGTCGCGCCGGACCCGGTCACGGCGCCCGGCGTATTGCGCACGCTGTCAGCGGTCGCGCCGCTGCCCGTGGACCCGCCGGTGCTCGATGAGGACGACGTGCTCCCCGTGCTCTCCAGCTTCCCCATCACCTCGACGCGCTGCCCGACGTAGCGGCCCAGCTCGCCTTCCTTGTTCCCCGTCAGGCTGTACACCGGCCCGGTGGCAGTGCCACTGCCGCCGGCAACAGACCCGGCCGTCGAGCCCGCGCTGCCAGACGCCGAGCCGCCGGCGCCTGCCGTGCCGACCCCTGCGCCCACGCCAGAGCCACTCGTCCCGGCTGCGCCCGAGTTCGATCCGCCAACGCTCCCGGCAATGTTTCCACTGCCCGCCGCGCCAGCGCCTCCCGCCATCGCATTGGTGAGGACGAACTCGTTCCCCACGCCCGCGCCGGTCCCGAGGGCGCCGCCGCGGCTCTGGTTGTTCTGCGCACGATAGTCCGCCTCGCGGACCAGGCAGCCCGTGACGGTGATCATCGACTCGGTCTGACTACGCGTGCCGGCCGTCTGTGACTGCGTCGTGCCTTGGGTATTGCCGCGAACCGGCGCCTGCGATGGTGTCTGATTCGTCGTCTGGGCTCCGGCCACTGCCAGCGACAGCACGGCGGCCGCACACGAACTTCCTACGATCCACTTGGCCATCTTTGCTCCTCCGTACAAAGTCATCGATGCTCCCATCGCTGCAATGACAGCGCCGACTTGAGGAGCGACGATGGACCCGAGCACGGCAGACGCGTGCCGATCAGCCCATCAGGATCGTCGCGGTGGTGCGTGCCTGGCCCGCGTGGCGCTGCGCGTGCTCGGCCGCGTGGAACAGCAACCCGAGCGTCGTGGAGGGCAGGGCCGCGCGTCCGACCGCACGTGCCTCCAGCAGCTCGTCGCGTGACGTGCGCGCGAGTTGCGCGAGCGCGAGGTCCAGCGTCCGCGTCGCCTCTTCCACCAGCGAGGCGATCGACGGGGCCGGCTCACCTGGCGTGGCCTCAGCGCGGAGGAAGGTCAGCTGCGCCGCGTCGAGCTGTGCCCCACGCGCGTACGTGAGCAGCCGATCGGTGGCGCCGCCGATGTGACGCACGTGAAAGCCGATCGACGCGGCACCGCCGGGCCGCTGCCACAGCAGCGCGTCGGGTACGCGGATGCCGAGCAGCGCCAGCTCCTCGCGTACCTGCAGGAACGAATGGACCGCCGGCATCACCAGTGGCTCGTATCCGGGCACTGGTCCGCGGAGCCACACCTCGGGAAGGGACTCAGCCATCCCCGTAGTCTGCACCAGCCCGGCAGCGGTCGAACACCATCCGGACAGGCACGGGCGATGCAGCACTGCCGGGGGGGAGGCACTCGATGGCAGACGATCACAAGCTCGACGCAGCCACAGGCGACCCGCGGCACCCGCCGCACAGCGTGGTCAACTCGGGCGTGCGCCGGGCGGCGCTCTGGGCCTACGTCGGACCAATCGTGGTGCTGGCGCTGGTCGTGGCGTTCGCATTCGTGTACTGGGCACGGCGGCCCGAGGGACGCACGGGTGCCCCGAACGAGTTGCGCCCCGAGATCGGGACCACGGGCGAACAACAGCGCGGCGGGGAGCGGGACACCCCGTCCACGCGGCAACAGGGCGGCGGCGATCCCGCCCCGCGTCCCGACTCGAGCCGCGAGGAATTGCGCGACAGGGGCGTCGGCGGGCAGGGCGATTCGCTGCGGGCGCCAGGACTCGAGCGCGGGCGGGACGGACAGGACCGACCGTCAGGACGGTAGGTCCCGTCTCGAGCCTCAGGCGGCGGTGCGCACCGGTTCGTGCGCGAGCGTCAGCGTCGCGCCGGTCATCAGCGGCACCCAGAAGTCGAACGGCTCAGCGTGCGACCAGCGGACGTCGCCCCCGCCCACGCTCGCGCGGAGCGCCGTGATGCTGACATGCGGCACGTGCACGAGCGTGCCGGACAGGCTGGGGCAGATGCAGGCGGTGTCGGTATCGCGCACGACGATGGGCAGGTTCGGCGACCCCGCCACCGGCTCGGCCAGCATCGCCTGCGGCTCGATCGCCAGGTAGCGATCTTCATCGCCGTCAGAAGCCACCGCAATCGCGAGAGCGGGTATGGCGGACGAGCCCGGCTGCCAGAGGTAGAGGCCACCGGCCTTGAGCACGCCGAGCAGGGTGACGACAAGGTTCGCGGACGGCGCCATCGAGACGGTGACGCGACCACCACGCCGCAGGCCACGCGCGACCAAGTGCCGGGCCACCGCATTCGCCCGGGCGTTCAGGTCGCGGTACGAGAGCACGCCGCTGTCGGTGACCAGCGCGGGGGTGGTCCCACGCGAGGCCGCCTGCTGTTCGATGCATCGATGGACCGCGTTCATGCCGCGATGCGGTGTGCAAGCGGACTGCCACCCCAACGGGCGACGGCCGCTGCACACGCTGGCACGCGGACGGCATGCTCCCCCGTCCCATGCTCGTGTACCGCGACGCGGCCGTTCATCGACCGCCTCGGGACGCAGTCGCCGATTGCCACCAGCACCTCACCACGCTCGCGCGGGCGACGACGCCGAACCACGACGACCTGGTGGACGCGCTGATTGAAGCCGGGCGCCTGGAATCCGCGCTGGCTGACGCACGCTGCCCCGTCATCGACGAGCGTGAACCGCGCCTCGTGGTGGCCCGCGAACTGTCGGCGCAGCTCGGCGCCGCGGTCTGGGCGTCGTGGCACGGGCGCCCGTGCGAGGCGTACATCGGCCTCGCCCACCGGGCCCTCGGGCATCTCGACCTGCACGATCTGCCGCCGACGCTGCGCCTGACCGTGCCGGAGGGCTACGCGTATTACGCGCTCTACCCCGAAGCGTACGGCGATGCGGTCCACGCCTGGGCGAGCCGTGCCCGTCCGCCGCGTGTGCTCTGCCTGGGGGTGCGCAGCATCGGCACCAGCCTCTCCGCGATGGCACGTGCGGCGCTCGTCGACCTGGGGATTCCGGTGGAGACGTGGACGATTCGGCCACACGGGCATCCGTTCGAACGCGAGGTGCGGATGGCACGCTCCCTCGTCTCCCCCCTCGAGAGACACGAGGCGACCTGCCTGCTCGTCGACGAAGGCCCTGGCCTGAGCGGGTCATCGCTGGCCGGTGCCGCCGAGGCGCTGGCCGCCCTGGGCGTTCCGGACGACCGGATCGTCTTCGTCGCGGCCTGGCAGCCAGACCCCACGCACCTGCGGTCGTCACGGGCGCGCGACCGCTGGCGCCGCCACGCGGTGATCGTCGGCGCCCTCGCGCACGTCCGCCCCTCGCTCGCCCGTGAGGGCGTCGTGGCCGCCGACGCGCTCGACATCTCGGGTGGCACCTGGCGCCGCCTGCTGCCGACGGATGTTCGCTGGCCCGCCGCGAACCCCCAGCACGAGCGGCTGAAGTACCTGGAGGACGGCCGCGTGACACGCTTCGCCGGCCTCGGAGGTTTCGGCGAGGCGCGTCGCGTACGTGCCGCCCGTCTCGGGGACGCGGGATGGACCACCGGGGTCGATACGTTCCGGCGGGGCCTGCTCACCAGCGCATGGGTGCCCGCGCGCCCCCTCGACTCGTCGGGCCTGGACCAGATGTTTCTCGCGCACGCCCTGGAGTACATCGCCTGGCTCCGGCGCGAGATGCCAACCGGCGCCCGCGCGGACGCCGGGCCGCTCGGGGCCATGCTTCGCACGAACGTTGCGGAAGGCCTCGGCGACGACTGGGTCGCGGCGGCGGACCGACTCTCGGCGGCGAGCCGCGGGTGGGACGAGCCCGCCATCGCGCACGACGGGCGACTGGTGCTCCACGAGTGGCTGCGCACCAGCGACGGCTGGCTGAAGGCCGATGCGCTGGACCATCACGACGACCACTTCCTGCCCGGTCCGGCCGACGGGGCCTGGGACCTCGCGGGGCTGCTGGTCGAGACAGCCATCGGGGGGACCACGGCCGATGATCTCGTGCGCCGGTACGGCGCACTGACCGGCGACGGCACGATCGCGCACCGGCTCCCGTTTCACCGCGCCGCCTATGCCGCCTTCCGGCTCGGCCTCTGCACGCTCTCCGCGGAGAGCGTGCGTGCCGACGAGGCCAGGCGCTTCACCCGGGCGGCGGGTCGGTATCGGGACGCGCTGCGGGCGGCGTTGGCCGCTGCCAGTGAGGCCTGAAGGCGAGCACGCGGGTCAACGTCTCGGCCAGGTCGCCCGCATGGTTCACCGCGTGGTCGTCCACGAACACATCCGCCGGCGGCTTGCGGTCGGTGACGTCATCGACGAAACCATCGAGGTCGTGCTCCACGAGCCATCGCCACACGCCGCTGTAGTGCCGGGTCGTGAAGAGGACGACGCGGCAGCCCGCCGCCCGCAGTCCCTCGAGAAAGGCGCGCGCGCCCGGCGCCGGCGGGTCCCAGTGCGCGCGCCCGCGCCATCCGGTGAACTGATCGAGCACCCCATTCAGGTCGACGCAGACGAGCCGGGGGGCGTCTTCCGCGACGAGGTGCGGTACGTCGCCGTCGATCGCCGCCCGGATCGTGGCCACTGCCGCCTCCAGCTCCTCGGCGGTGTGCCAGGCGTGTGGCGACAGCCGGATGCCCCGATCCGTCAGCCCGACGACAACCTGCCGAGCCGCCAGGCTGGCGGCGACACGCTCCGGCGCGTCAACCGGCAGGTGCAGTACCCCGTCATCGGAGCCTGGGTCCGTGCCGAGCGCGCGCGCCAGCGTGGCCGTGTGCTCGCGGACCATCGCGACGAGCCGGGCAGCCCCGAAGTCGGTCAGCACGTCGAGCGCGCCTCCGAGCGCGACCGCCCCGCGTGTGTCGAGCCGCGGCCACGCCGACAGGTGGGACGCCACGTCCGCCGGCCATTCCGTCGGCAGGATCGCGAAGCCCACCCCGACACCGGCGCCAAGCCAGGTATCGCCGCGAACGAGGCGCCCGACACGCGGGTCGGCCGATCGATCGGTGATCTCATCGGCGGCGTCGAACGCGGCCAGCGCGCCGAGGCAGGCCACGCGCGCCTCGTCGTCGCCTCGGACCGTGTCGGCGGGCGGTACATGACACAGCACGACCCGCCCGGGCGCCACCCGCAGGAGCCGGCCAAGCTGGGCTCGTACGCGTACCTCGTGCCGGGGCATGGCGGGCCCGGCCGTGCGGGGCTCCTCGACGCACGCCCGTTCGAACGCCTCGGACGTGCTCGCGGCACGGCGACACAGCAGCCGCCCGCCCGCGACGTCGAGGAAGCAGTGGCGGCGCGCGAACGGATACTCGGTGCGTAGCAGGGCGCGCGCGGACCGGGCGTCCATCAGCGCCACCGGAAGAGCCTGAGTGCCGCGGCGAACCCGAATACCGTCCAGGCAACGAGCACTGCCAGCTCCGGCACGACCGCCCCGAGACCGGAGCCGTCGAGGACGACGACGCGCAGCGCATCGACGAGCGCCGTGAGCGGCAGCAGGCGGATCGCCGGCTGCGCGGCGGCCGGATAATTCGCCGACGAGAAGAAGACGCCGCTCAGCATCCACATCGGGAGCATCACCACGTTGAGCACGCCCGAGATGCCTTCGATGGTGCGTGCGCGGCTCGCCGCGAGCAGGCCGATGGCGCCGAAGGCCAACGCACCCGCGGCCGACACCACGGTGATCGCCGCGACCGAACCGTGCACCGGCATCCCGAGCGCGATCACCCCGAACCCCAGCGGGATCGCCACCTCGGGCGCGAGGAACACCATGCGCGCCAGCAACTGCGCGGCCAGGTAGTCGCGGCGCTGCATCGGGCTCGCGAGGAACCGCTTCAGCAGGTGCTGCATGCGGGCCTGTGTAATCGAGAAGCCCAGCCCCCACATGCCGGTGCCCATGATCGTCATGCCGATGAGTCCGGGCAGCAGCCAGTCGACGTAGCGCGACCCGGGCACCTGCAGGGTTTCGTCACGCGCCTGCCAGGGATCGCTCCGCCCGGCGCCGCGCTGCAGGACGTCGTCGACCACGAGACGCGCGACGCGGCTCTCGTCACGCGAGGGGTCGTACCGGTAGGTGGGCGGGGTGCCGGGCACCACGATGAGGTGGACCTCGCCTTCACGCAGCGCCCGTGCTTCGGCCCCCGGAGCGAGGGTCCGCAGCGTGATCGCCGGGGTTGCGGTGAGTGCGCGGCGCATCGCCGCGGCGGCGTCTGGCCCTCCGTCCCCATCCGCGACCACGACACGCACCGGGGCGGCCGCGCGGTTCGGGAAGGCCACTGTCATGGCCACCGCCATCAGGATGGGGAACGCGAAGGTCCAGAAGATCGCCTCGGGCTCACGGACGAACTGCCGCAGGCGCGCGAGGGTGAGCTCGACGAGCGGACCGTGCGCGCCGCCGCGATCGACCGCCACCGTCACTCCTCCCGCAGGTGCCGCCCGGTGAGGGCGACGAAGACGTCCTCGAGCGACCCCTCAGGGGCCACGACGCGAGGCGCCCCGTGGGCGGCGATGAGCGCCGCCGGCGTATCGATGGCGATCACGCGTCCGCGATCGACGATCGCCACGCGGTCGCAGAGCAGCTGCGCCTCGTCCATGTAGTGGGTGGTGAGCAGGATGGTGCCGCCGCCCGCCTGATAGGCGCGCAGCAGGTCCCAGAGCTGGCGGCGTGACTGGGGGTCGAGCCCCGTCGTCGGCTCGTCGAGGAACAGCAGGTCGGGGTCGCCCGCCAGGGCGCAGGCGACGGAGAGCCGCTGCTTCTGACCGCCGGACAGCTTGCCGACCCAGCTCGCGTCCTTGCTGGTCAGGTCGACACGCGCGAGCAGGTCGTCGACGCTCGGCCCCCGCGTGTAGAACGATCGGAAGAGCCGGAGGGTCTCGCGGACGGTCAGCTTCTCGCTGAGCTGCGTCTCCTGCAGCTGGATGCCGAGGCGCTGGCGCAGTTCGCGTTCGTGCGAGGCCCAGGTGAGCCCGAGCAGCTCGACCAGCCCATCGTCGGGCGCGAGCAATCCCTCGAGCACTTCGATGGTGGTGGTCTTCCCCGCCCCGTTGGGGCCGAGCAGCCCGAAACACTCGCCGCGCGGCACGGCGAATGAGAGGCCGTTCACCGCCACCAGGTCGCCGTACCGTTTCACGAGCCGCTCGCAGCGGACAGCCCAGCCGTTGTTCATCGTCCGCGGGCCCGGGAGGTCATCGTGGGCGCATGGTACACCGCGCACAACCACGCAGGCGCGCGCAGTTCGGGCAGACCCTGTGGTCCCGCCATTTCGCGCCGATTCCCTCTGAAGAATGATGTCCGGTACTCAACACTCCCCGGTCAGCGCCCCGAGCGCCGCGCGCCTCGCGGACGTCGAACTCCTGATTGACGGCCACCGATCCGTCCTCTCGGCCTACACCGAGGGTCACGCGGTGGTCTTTTGCCCTGTGTCGGTGAAGGTGGAACAGCGGGTGCGCATCCTGCTGCGGCGGCAGGGTGACATCGTGCGGACTCACGCGCGCGTGGAGTCGGCCTGGTTCGAGATGCCGAAGGACGGCCCGCGCTACAAGGTGGAGCTGTCGTTCGACGGCGACCTGTCCGAGGTCACCCGCATCTGCGCGTCGGCCGCCTGATCGGCCGACGCCCGTCGTCGCGGTCTACGCGAACGACATCCAGTTCTCGATCACCGAGCCTGGCTTGACGATGGTCTCTTCCCGGTCGGATCCGGTC
>CANIAI010000047.1 GCA_947465275.1 Acidobacteriota bacterium
AGCGGTGTCGAGTTCATCGTCGCGAACACCGACGTGCAGGCGCTCGACCAGAACCGGGCTGGCGTGAAGCTGCAGATCGGCCACAAGCTCACGAAGGGGCTCGGGGCCGGCGCCGATCCGAACATCGGCCGGCAGGCCGCGCTCGAGGACACCGACTCGATCATCCAGTCGCTCTCGGGCGCCGACATGATCTTCGTGACGACCGGCCTCGGCGGCGGCACCGGCACCGGCGCCGCGCCGGTGATCGCGAGCCTCGCGACCGAGCTCGGTGCGCTGACCATCGCGGTCGTGACCAAGCCGTTCCGGTTCGAGGGCAAGAAGCGGCTCAAGCAGGCGGAAGCCGGACTCGAGGCGCTGCGCGACTGCGTCGACACGGTCATCACGATCCCGAACGAGCGGCTGCTGTCGATCATCGACCGCCGGACGCCGCTCACCGAGGCGTTCACGCTCGCCGACGACGTGCTGCGCCAGGCGATTCAGGGCATCTCCGACCTGATCCTCGTCCCGGGCCTCATCAACCTCGACTTCGCCGACGTCAAGACGATCATGTCGGGCATGGGCGTCGCGATGATGGGCACCGGCATGGGTGAGGGCGACGGCCGCGCGATGCAGGCGGCGCAGCGCGCGATCGCGAGCCCGCTGCTCGAGGACAGCTCGGTGACCGGCGCGCGCGGCGTGATCATCAACGTCACCGGCGGTCCCGACATGTCGCTGATGGAAGTGAACGAAGCGTCGTGCGTGATCCAGGAAGCGGCGCACGAGGACGCCAACATCATCTTCGGCGCGGTCGTCGATCCGACGCTCACCGGCAAGGTGAAGATCACCGTCATCGCGACCGGCTTCGAGCACGGCGCGTCGGCCGCCGCGGGCCTCGGCATCGGCCAGGGCCGCACGCTGATGTCGCCGCACCAGCGCGAGACGCCGCAGGACCTGTCGGCCTATATGCAGCACGCCAGGGGCGGGGATGCGCGTCCGGCCGAGCCGCCGCTCGCGGTGAACGCGGCGCCCGTGTCAATCGTGATGCCGCAGGGACGCGACCTCGGTCGTCTCGCCCCCGCGGCGGGTCAGGTCAGCATCGGTCGGCGCACGCCGATCGACATCACGCTGCCGGGCACCGGCGCGGCCCAGGCTTCGGCCGACGAGTCGGGCGAGGCGGCGGACGCGTCGCACTACGACGTCCCGGCGTTCCTGCGCCGCCAGGGGTAGCCAAGGGGTAGGCCAGGGGCAGCCCAGGGGCAGGGCGGCGCCCTCCAGACGAACCGCTGGGCCGGTGGACGCACCACCGGCCCGGCGACCTGCGCCCCGGCTCCCGGCCGTAAGCCTCTGTCCAGCCCGACCGGCGGGCACCCGGCCGGAATCCGACCCGGGTGGTACACTGAACGACCGGTGGCGCTCCGTCCCGCGCCCCCGGTCTCGTCCACCCCGGCGTTCAGGCCAGACAACATCCAATGAAGCAGTGGCAGCAGCGTGAGCGCGCGCGCGACCTCCTCGCGAAGGAAGTCGGCTACGTGCGGAAGCCCCATGGCGGGCGGCTCCGCGTCGCCCTCGCATTCCCGAACACGTACTTCGTCGGGATGTCGAACCTCGGCTTCCAGACGATGTACCGGCTGCTCAACGCCGAGGAGGGCATCGTCTGCGAGCGGGTGTTCCTGCCGCCGAAGAGCGAGCTGGCCGAGCTGCGCGGTGCGGGCGCCTCGCTCGTCACGATCGAGTCGCAGACGCCGGTTGCCGATTTCGACGTCTTCGCCTTCTCGGTCTCGTTCGAGTGGGACTACACCAACGTCGTCACGCTGCTGCGCATGGCCGGGCTCGCGCCGCGCGCCGAGGCGCGCACCCACCGCGACCCGCTCGTCGTGATCGGCGGGGCGGTCACCTTCGTGAACCCCGAGCCGCTGGCGCCGTTCGCCGACGTGATCGCCGCCGGCGAGGGTGAGGCGCTCGTCCCGTCGCTGCTGCGGGCCTTCGAGGCGGCCGAGGACCGCGAAGACCTGCTGCGCCGGCTCGCCGCCGAGCGCGGCTTCTACATCCCGTCGTTCTACGACGTCCGGTACATGGACGACGGGCGCATCGAGGCGTTCGTGCCGCGCGAGGGCACCGGTGCCCCGCCCGTGGTCAAGAAGGCCGCGTTGAAGTCGACCGAGGCGGTCGACCCACCCGCGACGGTGATCTTCACGCCCGAGACCGAGTTCGGGTCGCGCTTCCTCGTGGAGGTCGTGCGCGGCTGCGCGAACCTCTGTCGCTTCTGCTGGGCGGGCTACAACTACCTGCCCGTGCGCGCGTTTCCGAAGGAGCGCATCCTCGAGCTCGCGCGCCAGGCGCGCCCGCATTCGGCGCGTGCGGGGCTCGTATCGATCGCGCTCTGCGACCACCCGCAGATCGAGGAGATTCTCACCGAGCTGGTCGACATGGGCTACGCGATCAGCCCCGCGTCACTCCGGCTCGATGACATCACCCCGACCATCCTCGACCTGCTGCGGAAGAGCGGCGAGAAGACGATCACGATTGCGCCCGAGGCGGGATCCGACCGCATGCGGAAGGTGATCAACAAGACGGTGACGACCGAGGAGATCCTCGCCGCCGCCGACCTGATCTTCGCGTCGGGGATGGAGAACCTGAAGCTCTACTTCATGATCGGGCTCCCCACCGAGACCGACGAGGATCTCGTCGCGATTCGTGACCTGACGCTCGAGCTCAAGGCGATCATGCTGCGCCACGCACGCGGGCGCGGCACGATCGGGCAGATCGTCGGCAGCGTGAATCCGCTGGTCCCGAAGCCGGGCACCGCCTACCAGTGGCTCCCGATGGAGGACGAGCGCTCGATCGATCGGAAGATCAAGCGGATGCGCAGCCTGACCTCCGGCATCGACAACGTCTACTTCAACATCAAGTCGGAGCGGCACTCGTTCTACCAGGCGCTGCTCTCGCTGGGTGACCGTCGCGTCGCTGCGGCCATCGAGATCGCCGAGCGCAACGGGGCGAACTGGCGCGCGGCCGTGACCGAGGCCGGCCTCGACGCCGCCTTCTACGTCTTCCGCGATCGCTCGTCCGACCCGGTGCTCCCGTGGGACATCATCGACGGCGGCATGAAGGAGTCGTTCTTCCGCTCGGAGTTCGACAAGAGCCTCCGCGAGGAGTGGACGCTCCCGCCGAAGCGGCACAAGGAGAACGCGCGTCTCCTCCCCGTCCTCAACTGAAGACCCGCGCCTCGGCGACACGGCCGGCCCGTGCCGCCGAGGCCAGCGGTCAGCCGAGCGCCGGGTCCATCGCGGCCTGCATCTCGTGCTCGGCGTAGGCCTGCAGGATCAGATCGCGCACCCGTTCCTGCGACGTCGCGTCGCTGCTCGGCCTGAGCAGGGCGAAGCTCCGGCGCTCGCCGTTCACCGAGTACTGCCGGGCGGGGAAGGTGACGTTGCGACCGGCGCCGCCGCGCCGCTCCCAGATGCTGAAGCCAATCAGCTTCAGTCCCTCGAGCACCCCCTCGGTGAAGTGGAGCTCGGCGTCGGCGAGCTTTCCCGGCGGGTTCCCCTTGTCGTTCATGCTGATTTTCACGATCACGGTCGCCTCCTCGTGCGGCCCCGGTGCGGGGCCTGGGCGACCATCGGCGGAGCAAGCGGAACGCCCGAGGGTGTGAACGCGGGGCGTCGCCGCAAGTGTCTGCGGTCGTGCGACTTGTGCGATCAGGCTGGAAAGAGGCCGGCAGGCGTGGTCTGGAGGTGACCACTCCGGTTGTCGCCGGCGCTACTCGCGGACGAGGAGCACGTGGGCCATCGCGAGCTCCTGCGAGTGGGTGAGGGTGAGCAGCGAGCCGGTGGCGCCGAGCTTCGCCGCGCGCGCCGCGGCGCCGCCGTGCAGCTCGATGCGGGGCGGCCCGTGCCGGCGCACCACCTCGATGCCCGTCCAGAAGACGCCCTGGGAGTGGCCGGTGCCGAGCGCCTTCATCATCGCTTCCTTGGCCGAGAACCGGGCCGCGAACGACGGGGCCGGGTCGCGCTTGCGCATGCAGTACGCAATCTCGCCCTCCGTGAAGACCCGCTTCACGAAGCGGTCGCCGTAGCGGGCGATCGCCGCGCGGATGCGCGGAATCTCCGAGGCGTCGATGCCGGTGCCGATGATGACCATCGCGTGCGCTCCCCCTGGTCGCGCCGCCGCCGGGGCGGACGGGCGACAACCCGAGGCGACAGCATACCGGGAAAATTGACGCGGACGCGACCGTCGGGCGACGATCAACGGTCGATGTCGACGCTGCCCCCCGTTCCGGAACCCTTTTACTGGACCTCACATCCGTGGGGTGCGGCGCTTCGCTGCGCGGCGCTCGATCCGCTGGCCGACCATCTCTTCACGAGCCGACAACTCGGGTTGCCAGCCGAACCTGCCTGGACGACCCTTGCCGCGACGCTCGAGGTCACGCCCGACCACCTGAGGCGGGTGCGGCAGGTGCACGGCCACGCCGTGGTGACCGTGCGCGCGGGGAGCGCCGGGATGCCTGGCGGCGGCGCCCTCGACAGCCGGCCGGAGGCCGACGCGCTCATCGGCGACGACCCGGGCTCGGCACTGGCGGTGATGACGGCCGACTGCGTGCCACTCCTGCTTGCGGACCAGCGCACCGGCGCGGTCGCCGCGGTGCACGCCGGCTGGCGCGGCACCGCCGCGAAGATCGTCGGCGAGGCCCTGACCGCGATGCAGCGGGCCTTCGGCACCGACCCGGCGAACCTGATTGCCGTGATCGGGCCGGCGATACGCCCCTGCTGTTATGAAGTCGGCACCGAACTCGTGGATGCCTTCGCCGCGCAGCAGCACGAGCGCTACCTGATCGACCGCTGGTTCATCGCGAAGCCGCCGCGGCGCGGCGAGCGGGAGATTCCGAAGCTGCGGCTCGACGTCGCCGGCGCCAACCGCGATCAACTGATCCTGGCCGGTGTCCCCGAGGGGCGCATCTTCGACTGCGGCCTCTGCACGGCCATGCAGCTCGACGTCCTCACCTCGTTCCGCGCGGAAGGGGCGGCGGCGGGACGCCTGGCCGCCGTCATCCGGCCGCGTGCGCGCCACCAGGCTCCGCCCGCATGAACCCGCACCTCGACCTGCTGCAGCCGTATCCGTTCGAGCGCCTGCGCACGCTGCTCGCCGGGGCGGCGCCCGCGCCGCTCGCGCCGGTGCGCCTCTCGATCGGCGAGCCGCAGCACGAGACGCCGCCGTTCGTCACGGAGGCGCTCGCGCGCCACCTGTCCGGACTCTCCACCTATCCGACCACGCTCGGCAGCGACCGGCTGCGCGAGGCGATCGCCGCCTGGTTCACCCGGCGGTACGGGCTGACGCGGCTCGACCCGGCCACGCAGGTGCTGCCGGTGAACGGCACCCGCGAGGCGCTCTTCGCGTTCGCGCAGTGCGTGGTCGACGCGTCGCAGCCCGACCCGCTGGTCGCCTGCCCGAACCCCTTCTACCAGATCTACGAAGGGGCCGCCCTGCTGGCGGGGGCGCGCCCGGTCTTCCTCAACCAGACGCGCGGGAACGGCTACGCGCTCGACTACGCCTCGCTCGACGACGCCACCTGGCGGCGGGTGCAGTTGCTGTACGTCTGCTCGCCCGGCAACCCGAGCGGGCGCGTGCTCGACCTCGCCGAGTGGACGGCGCTCTTCGCGCAGGCCGACCGCTACGGCTTCGTCATCGCGTCGGACGAGTGCTATTCCGAGATCTACGGGGACGAGGCCCGCCCGCCCATCGGCGGCCTCGAGGCGGCGCGCGCGCTCGGGCGCGACGACTACCGGAACCTCGTGGTCTTCACCAGCCTGTCGAAGCGCTCGAACGTCCCCGGCCTGCGGTCGGGGGCGGTGGCGGGCGATGCGCGCATCCTGAAGGCCTTCCTGT
The DNA here is from genome assembly GCA_947465275.1 of Acidobacteriota bacterium. GTDB lineage: Bacteria > Acidobacteriota > Vicinamibacteria > Vicinamibacterales > UBA2999 > JBEBGV01. Next base: position 5,863 of record CANIAI010000047.1, read on the forward strand.
CGTACCGCACGTATCATGGGTGCGCCATGAGCACGCCGGTGCAGGAGGCGAGCCGCGCCGCCTGGGCCGACGAGGCGCACGTCGTCGAGAACCGCGCGCGCTACCGACAGAAGTACGACACGGTGGTGCCGATGCTCGCGCCGGTCACCGATGTGGAACGTCCCGAGGCGGGCTTCTATCTCTGGCTGCCGGTGCCGTCCGCGTGGGCGGGCGACGACGAACGCTTCACGCGTGACCTGATCACGAAGGCCAACGTCGCGGTGCTCCCCGGGCGCTATCTTGCGCGCGAGGCGCACGGCACGAACCCCGGGGCGGGTCGTGTGCGCGTGGCGCTGGTCGCCGGGCTCGACGAGTGCGTCGAGGCGACGCGCCGGCTGGTCGCTCTCTGCTAGGTACATATGTCCAAGAATCTCGAGTCGCTCATCGACGCCGCCTTCGAGGCGCGCGCCGACATCTCTCCCACCCGCGTCGACGCGGACGTCCTCACGGGCATCGAGCAGGTCATCGCCGACCTCGACGCCGGCCGCCTGCGCGTCGCCGAGAAGATCGACGGTGCCTGGACGGTGCACCAGTGGATCAAGAAGGCGGTGCTCCTCTACTTCCGGACGCACGACAACCGGGTGATGGAGAGCGGCGGGCTGAGGTTCTTCGACAAGGTGCCGACGAAATACGAGCGGCTGGACGACGCGGCGTTCCGCGCGGGCGGCGTGCGCGTGGTGCCGCCGGCCGTCGCGCGCCACGGCTGCTACATCGCGCCGAACGCGATCCTGATGCCGTCCTACGTGAACATCGGCGCCTACGTCGACGCCGGGACGATGGTCGACACCTGGGCGACGGTCGGCTCGTGCGCGCAGATCGGGAAGAACGTTCACCTGTCGGGCGGCGTCGGCATCGGCGGCGTGCTCGAGCCGCTGCAGGCGAACCCGACGATCATCGAGGACAACTGCTTCATCGGCGCCCGCTCCGAGATCGTCGAGGGGGTCATCGTCGAGGAGCACTCGGTCATCTCGATGGGCGTCTTCATCGGGCAGAGCACGAAGATCTACGACCGCAGCACCGGTGAGGTGAGCTACGGGCGCGTGCCGTCCGGATCTGTGGTCGTCCCCGGCAGCCTGCCTGCCGCCGACGGCAGCCACTCGCTCGCCTGCGCCGTGATCGTGAAGCGGGTCGACGCGCAGACGCGCGCGAAGACGTCGATCAACGAACTGCTGCGCGCCTGAGCACACAGGCCGATGAGCCCGAGACCCTGATGAGCCGCGACGCCCGCATCCACGACGAGACGCTCGCCCTCGCACGCGATCTGCTGTCGCGCCGGTCGCTCACGCCCGACGACGCCGGCTGCCTCGACCTCGTGGCGGCGCGCCTCGCGCGCATCGGCTTCCGCTGCGAGCGGATCGACCGCGCGGGCGTCGGCAACCTCTGGGCGCGGCGCGGCACGGCGGCGCCGCTCGTCTGCTTCGCGGGGCATGCGGACGTCGTCCCGACCGGGCCGGTCGAGCAGTGGAGCAGCGACCCCTTCACGCCGACCGAGCGCGACGGCAACCTCTACGCGCGCGGCGCGGTCGACATGAAGGGCCCGTTCGCGGCGGCGATCACCGCGATCGAGCGCGTGGTGGAACGGCGGCCCGACCATCCCGGGTCGATCGCCGTGCTGCTGACATCGGACGAGGAAGGGGTCGCGACCGACGGCACCGTCGCCGTCGTCGAGGCGCTGGCGGCGCGCGGTGAGCGGATCGACCAGTCGATCGTGACCGAGTCGACCTCGGTGCGGCAGCTGGGCGACGGCCTGAAGAACGGGCGGCGCGGTTCGCTGAACGGGACGCTCACCATCCGCGGCGTCCAGTGCCACATCGCGTATCCGCACCTGGGGAAGAACCCGATCCACCTGGCGGCGCCGGCCCTCGCGGAGCTGGCTGCAATCCGCTGGGACGAGGGGAACGACTACTTTCCGCCCACCAGCTTCCAGATCTCGAACATCCACGCGGGGACCGGGGCGGTGAACGTCGTCCCGGGCGCGCTGACGCTGCTGTTCAATTTCCGATTCGCGCCGACGTCGACGGTGGAAGGGCTGCAGGCGCGGGTGGTGGACGTGCTCACGCGGCACGGGCTCGACTACGAGCTGCAGTGGAGCGTGTCGGCGCGGCCGTTCCTGACGCCGAAGGGTCCGCTGGTGGATGTACTCGGCGCGGCGATTCGCGAGGTGACCGGCGTGGAGCCGGAACTGTCGACCGGCGGCGGCACGTCAGACGCGCGCTACCTCGCGACCATCTCGGGCGAGGTGGTCGAGTTCGGGCCGGTGAACGAGTCGATGCACAAGGTCGACGAGCACATCCGCCTCGCCGACATCGCCCCGCTCTCCCTTATCTACGAAATCACGCTCGACCGGCTGCTGCGGTAGCGCCCGGCCGTCCGGCCGGCGCTGAGCGTCAGGACGTGACGTCCTCGGTGAGCGGCAGTCGATAGATGGCTTCCATCGCGGGCTGGAGCATCTCGAAGTTAGTCCCGCCGCTGGACGCCACCGTCTCGCCGACGTCCGGTCGTCTGGCGATGGCCTTCGTGTAGTAGCTCCAGATCCCCTCGACGTTGCCCTCCTTGGCGTACCCCATGATGGTGTTCCTGGAGAGCCCCATCGAGGCGCAGTCGAGGATGCCGAACAGCGCGCGAGCCTTCTTGATGCGTGTCATGCCTGCTTCACGAACCTGGTTGTTGACTGCCTGACGCCTACTTGACCACCACGGCGGGCGGCACCGGCGGGGGCGGCGGGATGTAGTACAGGATGCGGCGGCAGCTCTCGCACTGGATGATGCTGTTGTTCGCGCGGACGTTCTGGAACACCGGCGGCCGCATGCGCACGTGGCAGGCCGAGCAGAGCCCGTCGCGCGTCGCCTGGGCGAGGGCGATCCCCTTGCGCTGCTTCGCGGTGCCCTCGTAGATGTTCAGCGTCTGGGCCGGCAGCCCTGACGCGACGCTGCCGCGCTCGGCCTGCGCCTTCGCGAGCGCGGCCTCGGCCCCGGCCAGCTCCGCGTCGAGCTCCTGCTTCTCGGCGGTGATTTCCTTCTGCCGCGCGGCGAACGCCGCTTCGGCCGCCGTGATCTCCACGGCGAGCGCGTCGGCGCCGACCATGTGCTCGATGACCTTCTCTTCCGCGCTCGAGAGCTCGCGCTGCGCGGTCTCGATCTCGTGTCCCATCGCCTGGAACTCGCGGTTGGTCTTCACCGAGCCCTGCTGGTCCTTGTACTTCGCCAGCCGCCCCTGATAGACGGCGGCCTCCTTCTCGAGCGCGCGCCGCTCTTCCTGGCTGATGCGGAGCTTGTCCTTCGCCTGATCGAGCACGTCCTTCGCCTCGGCGAGCCGGGCGTCGGCCTCGGCCACCTTCTGCGGATGGGCGGCAATGCGGGTGCGCGCCTCGATGAGGGCGGCGTCGATACGCTGGAGATCGATCAGCGACTGGAGTTCTGGCGACATCGGTCTCCTCGCCCGCCCGTGGGGCTGGCGTCTGGGAAGTCAGGGTGAGGGTCGTGGGCCCGCCAGGATTCGAACCTGGGACCAACCGATTATGAGCCGGCCGCTCTAACCGCTGAGCTACGGGCCCCCACGAGTGCGCGCTTCGAAAAATCTAACCCGGAAACGCGAAAGGCGGACCGTGGGGTCCGCCTTTCATCTACTGCCGTTCTACGTGCGTCCCTCGAGGAACGCCTTGAGCTTGCGCGACCGCGACGGGTGGCGCAGCTTGCGGAGCGCCTTGGCCTCGATCTGCCGGATGCGCTCGCGGGTCACGGCGAAGTTCTGCCCGACTTCCTCGAGCGTGTGCTCGCTGCCGTCGCCGACACCGAACCGCATCTTGATCACCTTCTCCTCGCGCGGCGTCAGCGTCTTGAGGACGGCCTCCGTCTGCTCCTTGAGGTTCAGGTTGATGACCGCCTCGGCGGGCGAGACGATGTTGCGGTCCTCGATGAAGTCGCCAAGATGCGAATCTTCCTCCTCCCCGATCGGGGTCTCGAGGGAGATCGGCTCCTGCGCGATCTTCAGCACCTTCCGCACCTTCGCCACCGGGATGTCCATCCGCTTGGCGATCTCTTCCGAGGTCGGTTCGCGCCCGAGTTCCTGCACGAGCGCGCGCGAGGTGCGAATCAGCTTGTTGATCGTCTCGATCATGTGGACCGGGATGCGGATCGTCCGCGCCTGGTCCGCAATCGCGCGGGTGATCGCCTGGCGGATCCACCACGTCGCGTAGGTCGAGAACTTGTAGCCGCGGCGGTACTCGAACTTGTCGACCGCCTTCATCAGGCCGATGTTGCCTTCCTGAATCAGGTCGAGGA
>CANIAI010000048.1 GCA_947465275.1 Acidobacteriota bacterium
CAGCAGGAACGAGCTGCCGGTCACCACCGACGGCATGGCGAAGATCACCATGAACGAGGTGACCAGCATCGACCAGACGAAGAGCGGCATCCGGTTGAGCGTCATGCCCGGCGCGCGTGACTTGAAGATTGTCGCCACCAGTTCGACCGCCACGGCGAGCCCGGCCACCTCGGTGAACGTGATGAGCTGCGCCCAGAAGTCGGCGCGCTTGCCCGGCGTGTAGTCGGGACCGGCGAGCGGCACGTAGGCGAACCAGCCGACGTCAGGGCCGGAGTTCACGAGCAGCGCCGCGAAGAGCATCACGCCGCCGAACAGGTAGACGTAGTAGCTGTAGGCGTTCAGGCGTGGGAAGGCGATGTTCCGCGTGCCGACCATCAGCGGCACGATGTAGATGCCCATGGCCTCCATCACCGGCACCGCGAAGAGGAACATCATGGCCGTGCCGTGCGTGGTGAAGATCTGGTTGTAGAGGTCAGGGCCGAGGAAGCGGTTCTCGGGGACGGCGAGCTGGATGCGCATCAGCGCGGCGAGGATCCCGGCGAGCACGAAGAAGACGAACGCCGTGGTGATGTAGCGGCGGCCGATCGTCTTGTGGTCGGCAACCGACAGCCAGCCGACGACCCCGGTGGGCACATACCAGGTGGCCGCCAGCTCCCGGTGCAGACGCGTCGACTCGGCCTCGGTGAGCTGCGGCTCGTCACGCTCGACGGGTCTGATGGCCTCGTGGTCGCGCACCGGCTCAGGCATCAGCGGAGACTCCTGAGGTAGCCGAGGACGGCCTGCAGGTCGCCGGCGGTGAGGACGTTCGGCGGCATCCGGTTGCCCGGCTTGACCGATTGCGAGTCGGCGACCCAGCCGGCCAGGTGTCCGCGCGTGTTCGGCAGCGTGCCGGCGGCGAGCGTCAGGCGCGAACCGACGTGCGTGAGATCGGGGCCGACGCGTGAGCCGGCGATGGTCCCGCGCACGGTGTGACAGCTGACGCACGGCGACTGCAGGAAGACCTCGCGCCCGCGCAGCGCTTCCTGGTCGGGCGGGTCGCCGGCCGGTTGGCGCTGCCGCTGAATCCAGGCGAGGAAGGCATCCATCGGTTCAGCCACCACCTGCATCGCCATGTGCGCGTGCTGGTAACCGCAGAACTCCGCGCACTGGCCGCGGTAGACGCCGGGGCGATCGGCCTGAATCCAGAGACTCGTGACCACGCCGGGGATCAGGTCGCGCTTGCCGTGCAGGTTCGGTACCCAGAAGCTGTGGATGACATCGCGCGACTGCGCCCGCAGGACGACCGGCACACCGACCGGGATGTGCAGCTCGTTCGGGCTGCTCACGACATCGGACGGCGTTACGTCGCGGTACTGGAAGTCCCACCACCACTGATGGCCGATCACGTCGACGGTGATGGCGCCCGGTCCGGATGGCGAGGTGAGGCCCCGGCCAGCCGTCACGCTGGTCGCGGCGAGGACGACGAGCAACGCGGCGGTGACTGCCGTGGCGAGCGCGACGGTGCGGGTGATCGCGCGCGTGGCGCCGGCGCCCTGATCGTCCTCGCGCCGCCGTCGCAGCAGCGCCCAGGCGAGCGCGACGAGCACCATCGCGTACACGACGCCGCAGACGGCGAAGAGGAACCAGCCGAGCTGCGCGATGTCGCGCGCGGCCGGTCCCTGCGGGTTGAAGATGACCTGGTTGCCACGACAGCCGGCGAGCGCCAGCGACAGCACGGTCGTCGCGACCCACGCGCCCGCGGGCCGGCCGGTGCGGCGTGTCATGGATGCCCCGTCTGGACGGCCGGCGTCGCGGGCCGGGCATTCTCGGGCGTCCCCACCCGCATGTGGTCGCTGCGCCCGGGCAGCGCGGCCAGCGGGGCGTGACCGCCCATCGACTGGATGTAGGCGACGAGCTGCCAGATCTGGCTGTCAGGGATCTTGTTGCGGAACGCCGGCATCCCGTTCGGGCGCCCCTGGACGATCGTGTCGAAGAGGTTCGCGGCGCGATTCCCGTAGATCCACCGGTCGTCGATCAGCGCCGGCCCCATCCCGCCGCCGCCGTGCGCGTGACAGCCGACGCAGTTGTACTGCTCGAACAGCCGCTTACCTTCGCTGATGCCCCAGGCGTTCTCCTGGAAGGGACTGGCGCCCGTGTCGATCGGCGACTCGCCGACCCGGCCACCCGGCGTGTTCTGCGAGAGGAGGGGGCGCTCGGTGCGCGCCGACGCCGCTGGCAACTGCTGGAACGGCCGCGACTCACGCTCGCAGCCGGCGCCCGCCAGGAGCACCCCGCACAGGAGCAGGGCGCACGACGCGACACGGCGGGACATCATCGTCCCTCCCCCGGGGCGCGGGCGTCGGCTCCCGCGCGGGCATGTGCCGCGCGCACGGCTGGTCGTGGCATGGCCGCGACACGGGGCACGTGGAACTCGTCGAGGAGCGCCTCGATCTCGTCGTGCCGGCGCACGAGGAAGCGGTCGAGCAACTCCTTGCGCGCGGCATCGCCGCGGCGGACCGCCAGCGAGATGCTGAAGGTCTGCGGCAGGGCCGGACCATCCTGCTGCGGCATCACGGGTGTCAGCGCCAGCGGCACGCCCTCACGGGTGGCGAAGTAGCCGGCCATGGGTCCCCAGGCGGCCGCCACGTCGATCTCGCCCCGGGCCACGGCGGCGACGATGCGCGACGGCGGACTCTCGAGCCGGTAATCCCCGTAGACCGGATAACCGGTTACGTTGCGCACGATGCCCCGTCGCGCGAGCGCGTGCGCCGGCGGTGTGTTCGCGCCGTCGTCGCCGACCAGCTGCACCCCGACGCGCAGGCGCCGCAGTGCCGGGTCGTCGAACGAGGCGATGCGGCGGTGCTCGTCCCGACGCGTGACGAACACGTAGGTCGACCGGTAGTAGGGGCGCGTGGTGGCCACGAGCTCGAGCCCGGTCGGCATCCCCATCACCACGTCGCACTGCCGCGCGTTGAGCGTGTTGCGGACGAAGCCGCGGCGCTGGGCCCACCAGGTGTAGCGCACGGTGGTGCCGAGGTCGCGCGCGAGCAGTTCGGCCAGCCGGTTCTCGAACCCCTCCCCTCGTGCGTTGCTGAACGGGAGGTTGTTCGGGTCGGCGCAGACCCTGAGCGGCTCGGGTGCGGCGGCACCGGAGCGGGTGAGCGCAAGGACCGCGAGCAGCGAGAGGATCAGGCGCTTCATGGCAGTCCGAAGACGTAGAGGGTGCCGCCGCGCGTGGTGGCCTGCGGCAGATCGGTCATCGCATTGGCGAAGCCGAGCGCGGCGGTGGCGTCCCGCACGTCGAGTTGCCCCGCGACGACGGCGCCCGACCAGCCGCCGACCCCCGAGAGCACCGCCACGTACTGCTTTCCGTCGGGGCCGGTGTAGGTCACCGGCTGGCCGATGATTCCCGAGCCGGTCTTGAACTGCCAGAGCAGCTGACCGCTCTTCGCGTCGAGCGCCTTGAACCAGCCCTCCATGGTGCCGTAGAAGACGACGCCGCCCGCGGTGGCCACCACGCCGCTCCAGACGGGGAACGACTCCTTGATCGACCACACCTTCTTCCGGGCGACTGGATCCCACGCGATGAACTCACCGCGGTTGCCGCCGGGGCCGGCATACATGCGGACGTTCGCGCCGACGTACGGCGTGCCCGCGATGTAGTTCGCCTCGACCCCTTCGAAGTCCATGCAGAGGTTGTTGGCGGGGATGTAGAGGTACCCCGTCCGTGGGGAGAAGGCGGTCGGCTGCCAGTCCTTGCCCCCCGGCGCGGCCGGGCAGATGTCGCGCACGACCGTGCCCACGTACGGATGCTTCGCCTCGTTCTCCATGGGGCGTCCCGTCTTCAGGTCGATGCCATGCGTGGAGGTGACGTGGACGAACGGGTCTGCCGAGAGCACCTGGCCGGACGTCCGGTCGAGGACGTAGAGGTAGCCGTCGCGATCGGCGCGCAGCAGCACCTTGCGCATCGCGCCGCCGATCGGCAGGTCGACGAGCACGCTCTCGTTGACGCCGTCGTAGTCCCAGAGGTCGTGCGGTGACAGCTGGTAGAACCAGACCGCCTCACCGCTGTCGGCGTCACGGGCGAAGACGCCAGCGGTCCACTTGTTGTCGCCGGGGCGCTGCTCCGAATTCCAGGGGCCCGGGTTCGACGTGCCGTAGAAGATCAGGTTCAGGGCAGGGTCGTACGAGACCCAGCCCCACGCCGTGCCGCCGCCCTGTTTCCACGCAAGGCCGGGCCAGGTGTGGATGCCGAGATCGATTCCGCGGTCCTTCTCGTAGTACGGCCTGAATCGCGGTCCGATGAGCACGTCCTTGTCAGGACCGGTCGCGTACGCCCGCCAGACCTGCTTGCCCGTCTGGAGGTCGAGCGCCGTGAGCCAGCCGCGGACGCCGAGTTCACCGCCGCTGTTGCCGACATACACCTTGCCGCGCGCGATGAGTGGCGCCATCGTCATCGTCGCGCCGGTGTTGATGTCGTCGAGCGTGGTGACCCAGCGTGCCTGCCCCGAGGCGGCGTCGATCGCGACGGTGCGGTTGTCGAGCGTGTTGTAGACGACGAGACCGTCGGCATAGGCGGCGCCCCGGTTGACCACGTCGCAACAGGCCACCCCCTGCGCCGAGGCGATCGGCTTCGGCTCGTACGTCCACTTCGCGGGGAGGCCCGGCTTCGTCAGGTCGAGCGCATACAGGACGTTGGGGAACGGCGTCACGATGTACATCGTGTTGCCGACCACGAGCGGCGCCGCCTCGTGTCCGCGCACGAACCCGGTCGAGAAGGTGGCCTTCACCCCGAGCTGGGAGACCGTCTGCGGCGTGATCTGGTCGAGGGGGCTGAAGCGCGTCAGGCCCGGGTCGCGCCCGGGCGTGGTCCAGTCGCCGTCCGCACCGGCAGCACCATCACCGGGGGCGCTGCGGGGCCCGCTCGCCGGCGCGGGTTGCGCCGAGGCGGCCGGTACCCGGGGCCGGTTCTGCGAGTTGTCGTTGGAGTTGTTCGGCGCATTGCCGCATGCGCCCGTGCACGCCACGGTGCCCGCGACGAGCAGCACACCACAGACGAGGCGAGAAGGTCGGAGTCTGGCCACCGCCCGCCGTCAGACTGCACGCGGCTTGCCAGCCGGGGCACGGAAGCTGAGCCACGTGGGGTCGGGCGGCGTGCCGCGACCCGGGCGAGCCGCTCAGGCGGCTGCGCGCGAGTCGAGGAACTCGCCGACGAACTGCAGCGACCGGGAGTAGCTGTCGGCCAGCGTTTCGAACCGAATGTCCAGTGCCGCGGCACGCGCCGTCGCGGTCGCCCAGTCGCCGCGCTCGTACGCCTGCACCAGGTCGAGCACGCTGCGCGCATGGTTGCGATCGCCGAGGAGCGCCGCGATCACCTCTGGCGCGAGCGGCATCATGTCGAGCAGTTCCGCCAGGGGACGGCCCGTCATCGCTTCCATCAGCGAGCAGAGCCCCAGCAGGAAGTACTCTCCCTCGTCGTGTCCCGTCGCGAGGGCGAGCAGTTCGCAGGCCCGCGCCCGGATCGCCGCGACATTGACGAGCTCTGGATGGGCGCTGTTGCCGAGTCCTGCCAGCGCCCAGACCGCTGCCCACTTCCGCACCTGCCCAAGCCCGAGCATCAGGATCGCCTGCTGGATCGACTGCACCTCGCGGCGTACACCAGACCCTGCCGAGTTGATGCACCGGAGGACGCGATAGGTGATCGTCGCGTCACGCTTGATCAGGTCGGCGATCTCGGTCACCACGACATCGGTCTGGCCCAGCGACGCCAGCAGCTTCGTGTAGACCACGCGCTGTCCGGTCAGTGACGGGGCGGGGCCGGGAATCGGCTCACAGTAGTACTGCCCCTCGAATCCGGCGTAGCCGGCGAGCTGTGCCCGGTCGAACTGGGCCCGCTGGTCGAGCCCGGTGGCGATCAGCCGCGCACCCGGCCGCAGCAGCGCGCGGACGGCAGCGATCTGGCTGGGTAGCAGGGCTTCGTGCGGAAAGCGGATGAATCGTGCGTAGGGCGCCAGCTCCCGGACCGTGTCGTCCACGCGGCTCCCCGCGAACGAGAGGGTGCGTCCGGCCGCGACCAGGCTGGCACAGGTCTCGACCAGGGCCGGGCTGACCGTGGCCGCGATGTCGAGGTCGAAGACGACGTTCGGGGGCAGTCCCAGCCGCTGTAATTCCTGGAGGAGCGTCCGCGGCACTCGCACGATCGTCGGGACCCCGCCCGTCAGCGAGTCGAGCTGCTGAATCAGCAGATCGGTCAGCGGCGCGAGTGCGGCGAGGGTGGGTTCACCGCCAGCCGCGGCGGCGGGCAGCCGATACAGCAGCTCGTAGGCCGCCACCTCGCCCGTGCTGGTGAGCAGCGGACGCCGCGTGATCGGAATGACGCCTGGATTCGGTTCGGGGTGTGCCATGGACGGGAATGACCAGCCATGGAATCGGCAGCCTCCGGCTCAGCCTTCAGCGACCGCGTGCAGGGCGCCGGCCGCTGCGCGTCACCATTGCGCGGATCGGCAGTCGCGAGCCGCCGGAGCGTGGCGAGGTCCTCCGCCGTTCGCCCTGTGAATGGTGAGGGCCGTTCGCGCCGAATGCGGTGAGGCTCGCGCCGGTGGTCGCCTGGCTGACGCTGGTCGATTGTGCCACGCGCTTGAGGTATAACAGGAGGTCCGTGGTCGTCCAGAAATTCGGCGGTACGTCGGTCGCCGATCCCCAAGCCATCCGACGCCTCATCGACATCGTCCAGCGTGCGCGCACCTCCGCGGGGCGCGGCCCCGCCGTGGTCGTGTCGGCCATGAACAAGGTCACCGACGGCCTGCTCGCCATTGCCGCCGATGCGTCCGAGGGACGCACCGAGGACGCGCTCGCGCGCCTCCAGGGCATTCGCGAGCGGCATCATGCCGCGGCGCGCGACCTCGCGCCCGCCGAAGCCGCCGCGCTCATCGCCGGCATCGATGGCGAACTCGACGGCCTTGCTGCCGTCGCGCAGGCGCTCGGTGTGCTCCGCGAGGCCTCGCCCCGCACGCTCGACGTGGTCGCCGCGACCGGCGAGCTCCTGAGCTCGCGCGTCGTCGCGGCCGCGTTGCGCCAGGCGGGCGTGCCGGCCGTATGGGTCGACGCGCGGAAGGCGATTGTCACCGACGATCAGCACACGCGCGCGGTGCCGCTCGCCGCCGAGACCGAGACGGCGCTCCGCACCCACGTGCTCCGCGAGATCGAGGCGGGACACGTGCCCGTGCTGGGCGGCTTCGTCGGCGCGACGGTCGATGGCCACACCACCACGCTCGGGCGTGGCGGCTCCGACTACTCGGGCGCGCTCGTCGGCGCCGGTATCGGCGCCTCGGAGATCCAGATCTGGACCGACGTGGACGGCATGTTGACCGCCGACCCGCGCATCGTCCAGAACCCGCGCGTGGTGCCGCGCCTGTCGTTCGCCGAAGCGGCGGAGCTCGCCTACTTCGGCGCGAAGGTGCTCCATCCGAGCACGATCCTGCCCGCGGTCGAGCGGGATATCCCGGTGCGCATCCTCAACTCGCGCAACGCCGAGGCGCCCGGAACGCTGATCACCGCGACCGGCGCGGCCGACGGAGGGCCGATGACCGCGCTCGCGTGCAAGCGTGAGGTGACGGTGGTCGACATCACGTCGAGCCGCATGCTCATGGCGCACGGCTTCCTGCGCCGGGTGTTCGAGGTGTTCGACCGCTACCGCACCGCGGTCGACGTGGTGACCACGTCAGAGGTGAGCGTGTCGGTGACGATTGACGAACGCCGGCACCTCGACGCGATCGTGGCGGCGCTCTCGGAGTTCGGCTCGGTGGAAGTCGAGCACGATCTCTCGCTGCTCTGCGCGGTCGGCGACCGCCTGCCGAGGGAGCCCGAAGTCGCGGCGCGCGCCGTACGGGTGCTCGAGGAATTCCCGCTGAAGATGATCTCGCAGGCGGCCTCGCGCCGGAACATCACGGTGGTGCTGCCGCAGGCCGACCTGGCGAAGGCCATGCACCGGCTGCACGAGGAGTTCTTCGCATGAGCGTCCGGCCATGAAGATCCTGATCGTCGGCTACGGAAAGATGGGGCGGCTCGTCGAGCAGCTCGCGGTGGAGCAGGGGCACGAGGTCGCCGGACGCATCGATCAGGGGGTGGGCGACTGGAGCGTGCCCGCTGACGTCGCGATCGACTTCACCACCGCCGGGGCGCTTGCCGGCAACTTCCCCCGCTACCTCGAGCGGAACCTGCCGGTGGTCATCGGCACGACCGGCTGGGGCGCGCGCGCGGACGAATACCGGACCGCGGCCGCAGCTGCCGGCCTGGGCGTCGTCGCGTCGGCGAACTTCTCGATCGGCGTGAACCTCTTCCAGCTGATGGTGGCCGAGGCGGCCCGGCTGATGCGCGCGCACCCGCAGTACGGCGCCTGGCTGCACGAGGCGCATCACGCGGCCAAGCTCGACGCGCCGTCGGGCACGGCCCTGATGCTGCGCGACACGATGGTGGCGTCGGGCTTCGACCGGCCCATCTCGATGTCGTCGACCCGGGCCGGCGCCATCCCCGGAATTCACACGATCGGTTTTGACGCGGCGTCGGATACGATCGAGCTCACGCACACGGCGCGTGACCGTCGCGGCTTTGCCGGCGGCGCGCTGCTGGCCGCCGCCTTCGTGGCCGGCCGCCACGGCTGGTTCTCGATGACCGACGTGCTCAGAGGGTAGACATGTCCACGCGTACGCCATTCACCGGTATGGGCACGGCGCTCGTCACGCCGTTCACGAAGGACGGCGCGGTCGACGAGGCGGGCGTCCGTCAGCTCGTCCGCCGCCAGGTCGAATCGGGCATCCACTTCGTGTCGCCCTGCGGGACGACCGGTGAGGCGCCGACGCTGTCGTCCGACGAGAAGCTGCGGGTGGTCGAGATCGTCCTCGACGAGGTGGCCGGCCGTGTGCCGGTGCTGGCCGGGGCGGGCGGCTACGACACCCGTGAGGTGATCGCGCTCGCGAAGGCGCTCGAGGCGCGCGGGGTCAACGGGCTGCTGTCGGTCACGCCGTACTACAACAAGCCGACGCAGGAAGGGCTCTACCAGCACTACAAGGCGATCGCCGAGAGCACCGCGCTGCCGATCGTCCTGTACAACGTGCCCGGCCGCACCGGCGTCAACATCGACGTCGCCACCGTCGCCCGGCTGGCGCGCATCCCGAACATCGTCGGCACGAAGGAAGCCTCCGGCAACGTCGGCCAGATGTGCGAGATCTACGCGAACGTGCCCGAAGACTTCCTGCTGCTCGGCGGCGATGACCCGCTCACGGTGGCGGTGATGGCCATCGGCGGGCGCGGCATCATCTCGGTGGCGTCCAACGCCGTGCCGGGCGAGATGGTGCAGATCATGGAACTCTGCGAGCGGAACGACTACGCGGCCGCGCGCAAGCTGCACACCTGGCTGCTGCCGTTCATCCAGGTGAACTTCATCGAGGCGAACCCGATCCCGGTCAAGGCCGCGATGGCCGCCATGGGGCTCCTCGAGGAGAACTACCGGCTGCCGCTCGTGCCGCCGAGCGCCGGCGCCCGCGACAAGATCATGGGCGTCCTGCAGCAGCTGCGGATGCTCGGCGCGGCGGCCCGGGCCTGAACCACGCGGGCGGGGCCGTCCTGTCCCGCCGCAGCGAACCCAATCCCGTGACGCAGCAGCACCCGGTCGATGTCGTCGGGCTGACCCGCGGGCTGGTGGACATCGATTCCACCAGCGGCCGCGAGGGTGAGGTGGGGGCCTGGATCGCCCGTTACCTCCACCAGCGCGGGTACATCGCCGAGGAACAGCCGGTCAGCCCCGGCCGGTTCAACGTCTACGCCCACACCGGCGTCCCGCCGGTGGTCGTCTTCTCCACACACCTCGACTGCGTGCCGCCGTTCTTCCCCAGCCGGGAAGAGCGCGGGATGATCTTCGGCCGCGGCGCCTGCGATGCGAAGGGGATCATCGCCGCGCAGGTGGCCGCCGCCGAGCAGCTGCGCGCCTCGGGTGAGGGGCGCGTGGCGCTGCTCTTCGTCGTTGGCGAGGAGCGGGGCAGCGAGGGGGCCACGCTGGCCAACACGCTGGCGCCGCCGAGCGTCCGGTACCTCGTGAACGGCGAGCCGACCGACAACCGCCTG
>CANIAI010000049.1 GCA_947465275.1 Acidobacteriota bacterium
CGCTGCCTCGGAAGGATGGCGTTGACCAAGACCATCGATGTGCTCGTCGTCGACGACGCGGTCGTCGTGCGACGCATCGTGAGCGACGTGCTCGCCGGCGATCCCGAGATCCGCGTCATCGGGACGGCGGCGAATGGAAGAATCGCGGTCCAGAAGCTCGCGCAGATCAAGCCGGATCTGGTGACACTCGACTTCGAGATGCCCGAGATGGACGGGCTGCAGACCCTCAAGGCGATCCGGCAGACGCACCCGCGGTTGCCGGTCATCATGTTCAGCACCCTGACCGCCCGCGGGGCGGTCGAGACGCTCGACGCGCTCGCGGCGGGTGCCTCCGATTACGTCACGAAGCCGGCGAACGTCGGCAGCGTGACCGAAGCGCAGAACCGCATCCGCGAGCAGCTCATCCCGAAGATCAAGGCGCTGTGCGGGGGCCGGTTCGTCCAGGCCCCGCCGGCGCCCCAGGCGGCCAGGCCGGCTGCCGCGCCAGGGCCGGGCCCGGCGGCGGTCGCCAGGACCTCGGTGCGGCCGGCCGTCGGACACGGACTCGTACCGGCTCCCGACGCGGTCGCGATCGGGGTGTCGACCGGCGGTCCGAACGCGCTGGCCGAACTCCTGCCGCAGTTGCCGGGCACGCTGCCGGTTCCGGTGTTCATCGTGCAGCACATGCCGCCGATGTTCACGCGGATGCTGGCGGAGCGGCTCAACGAGCAGTGCGCCCTCCAGGTTGTCGAGGCGCAGGCCGGGATGGTCGTCAAGCCGGGCACGATCTACATCGCGCCGGGCGACTACCACCTGACCATCGAACGGCGCGGCACGCAGGTCGTGACGGCGCTGAATCAGGAACCGCAGGAGAACTCCTGTCGGCCCGCGGTGGACGTCCTCTTCCGCTCCGTGAGCGCCGTGTACGGCGATCGACTCCTCGGCGTGGTGTTGACAGGCATGGGGCAGGACGGACTGCGCGGGTCCGAGGAAATCTGCCGACGGAATGGTCACGTGCTGGCCCAGGACCAGGCGACCAGCGTGGTGTGGGGCATGCCGGGGTTCGTGGCCCAGGCCGGGCTGACCGACGCGGTGTTGCCGCTCGGTCACATCGCGGCCGAGATCACGCGCCGGTGTTCCGCGGGCGCTCTCAGGCGAGGGGCATAGATATGAGCACCGTGGCAGTGGCAAAGAGTTCGTTTGGGTGGGTGCGGGACCTGGTGCTGACGGAGCTCGGGATCGTGCTCGACGAGGGGAAGGACTACCTGGTCGAATCCCGGCTCCTCCCGATCGTGAAACGCGAGGGGCTCGAGTCGATCGAGGCGCTGGTGCTGTTGCTCAAGACCGGGCGTGCGCCAGTGGCCCTGAAGCGCGCGGTCCTCGACGCGATGACGACCAACGAGACGACGTTCCTGCGGGATACGACGCCGTTCGAGGTGCTGCAGACGTCGGTGCTGCCAAAGCTGATTGAGGCGCGGCGGGCGAAGCGCAAGCTTCGGATCTGGTACGCGGCGACGTCGACCGGTCAGGAACCGTACTCGGTCTCGATGATCATCAACGACCACTTCCCGGAGCTCCTCGGCTGGAACCTGGAGCAGATCGGGACGGACGTCTCGCGGCATGCGCTGGACCGCGCCAAGGCGGGTCGATTCAGCCAGCTCGAGGTGAACCGGGGACTGCCCGCGAAGCTGCTGATCAAGCACTTCAAGAAGGAAGGGCAGGACTGGCAGCTCAACGACAACATCCGGAAGATGATCAGGCTCGAGGAGATGAACCTCAACGGCGCCTGGCCGGTGATCACGGGCACCTATGACATCGTCTTTATCCGGAACGTCCTGATCTACTTCGACGTGCCGGCCAAGAAGAAGATCATGGGCCGCATCTACGACCTGCTCGCGCCCGATGGCTTCATGTTCCTCGGCGCGGCAGAGACGACGCTGAACCTCGACGAGCGGTTCACGCGCGCCGAAGGGGGACGCGGCGGCTGCTACAAGCGGGCCGAGCCGCGCTGACGGACACACCGGACGGGTTCCGGGATACGGGTACGCACACGAGGCGGGCCAATCGGCCCGCCTCGTGTCGTCTACAGGATGTCCGCGGCGCCGCGGGGCCGGGCTCTCAGTCCCGGCCGTGGAGTTCGTGGACGTAGTGCGCCCGGGTCTCGACTTCCGCGAGGCGCTCACTGGCGTGACGTGAGGCCTCGGTCAGGATCCGGCGGGCCTCGTCGTCGTTACGGGCGAGCAGATCGTCCAGGCGATGCCCGGCGGCTTCCACCCAGCCGCGAATCAGGTCGCGTTCCAGGCCCGCCAGCGGCTCCTCGGCGGGTTGCTCGGCTCGGATACCCGGCATCTCAGCCCCTCACCTCTTCCCGCAGCTCGCGCGCCGCGTGCTGCACCTGCCGCCGCGCCACGTCGAAGGCGTCCTTGACCGCCGCGTGCGCGTCACGCGCACCTCCGCCGGCGTCGTTGCCCTTGTGGTGCGCCGATTCCTCGACATCGCGCAGCGTCCCGTGCGTCGACGGCTCGTGGCTGACCACGATTGGCGGCTTTCCGGGCAGGGTGATCTCCACCCTCACGTGGAACCGTCGATCGTCGTGCCGGTGGCGGTGCGGGATCTCGACGAGGACGCGGCAGCCGACGATGCCCGCGTGGAACTGCTCGAGCCACGCCACGCGCTCGCGGATGTCTGCCTCGAGGGCGTCGGAGTGCGGGATGCCTCGAAACGTCACTTGCGTCGGTATCAGGGTCATGACTGGTCTCCTGGGGCTCTCCGGTGACTTCAAGGGATACCGATTCGAGGGGGAGGAATGCAGCACGCGGGCCAACAGCCGGGCTCCGTGATCGGCCCGGCCTGCCGGCTGGCAGTGGCGTTGCTTCGGGGCCCGCATCCGCTGCGTCGGTGGTATGCCCCGCATGAATCGCGACAGGCCATGGTGCGTACCGTCATCCATCCGGGGCCGCTCCCTGGGTGAAGAAGTTCGCACCCGGCAGGGAATCCTCCACACGCGGCGCGTCGGGTGCCTCGGCCTCCTGGAGCTGTCATGGGCGTGAGTGCTGTGCAACCGGTTGCGATTCCACTGGCGGAAGGAGACCTCCGAGCCGACCTCCGGGGGCCCTCCGAGGCCCGTGTCCTGGTCCTGTTCGCGCACGGCAGCGGCAGCAGTCGCTTCAGCCGTCGCAACCGGTCCGTGGCCGATGCGCTCGAGCAGGACGGCATGGCCACGCTGCTGGTCGACCTGCTGACGCAGGCGGAAGAGGCGCGGGATGTGCGCACCGGCGAGTTCCGCTTCGACGTGCCGCTGCTTGGCGGGCGGATGGTCCGCGTGCTCGACTGGGCGCGGCGCCATCCGGAACTGCGGCACATGGCGCTCGGGTGCTTCGGGTCCAGCACCGGTGCGGCGGCGGCGCTCATCGCGGCGGCGGAACGTCCCTCACTCGTGCAGGCGGTGGTGTCGAGGGGCGGGCGTCCGGACCTGGCCGGCGACGACGTGCTGGGACGCGTCCTGGCGCCGACGCTGCTGCTGGTGGGGGACGCCGATCCCGAGGGGCTGGATCTCAACCGACGCGCGTTGCGTCAGCTCGATGGTCACGCCGCCCTCGAGGTGATTCCCGGCGCGACGCACCTGTTCGACGAACCCGGCGCGCTGGAGGCGGTGTCGCGCGCCGCCAGCGCCTGGTTCTCCCGATATCTGTAAGGGGCGCTCAGGCGGCGCCTGCGGTCGCTCCGGCATCCGCCGCATCCGTGCGGGAACCCGCTGGCGCGGCGCCTCCCACATGCAGGCGGTCGGCGACCGACAGCCCCACCCAGAAGTCCCCCCCATCGGGAATGGCGAACGCGTGGAGGAATCCGTTCGTCTCGTTGACCGGCAGCACCGGACCGTCCGGGGTGAGGCGCGGGAGTCCCATCACGCTCGACAGGGAGCGCTCCCGGAAGTTGGCGTGGAGCCGACCCGAGAGCAGGTTCCCGAGCTCGCCGGACGTCGAGAGGCAATCCTCGGGGGTCATTTCCTCCGGCGGAGCGCCGAACATGCGCGAGGTGATCGTGCGCGCCGCACGCTCCGAGAGGTGCACCGCGAGCACGAGGTCGAAGCGGTCGCCGAGCACCATGTCGAGTGCCGACGTGAATGGCGTGGTCGGTCCCGGCGCGGACGACCCTTCCTGGAGCGTCTCTCCCAGCATCATCCCGAAGACCTGCTGCGTGGCGCTGACGACCATCGCGGTCAACTCCGGCACCACCGTGGTGACGGCGTTCAAGGGGCCGGGGATGGCGATGAACGATCGCACGGCTGCCTTGAAGGCGTCGGGAACGTAGCTGCGGCGGAGCGCCCCGTCGAACAGGCTCGTGTCGACCGTTTCGTCGTC
The DNA here is from genome assembly GCA_947465275.1 of Acidobacteriota bacterium. Lineage (GTDB taxonomy): Bacteria > Acidobacteriota > Vicinamibacteria > Vicinamibacterales > UBA2999 > JBEBGV01. The sequence goes on from CANIAI010000049.1 coordinate 4,341, forward strand.
GGAATTCACCAGCCGGATGATGCGCACCCCGCCAGGCCGACGCTCCCTGATTCTCCGGGCCAGGCGGTCGGGGGTCACCACGCCCAGGTCATCTCCGATGAAGACCAGGTCGCAGGGTGACTGCTGGAACGCGGAGAGCGCCGCCGCGCCGGAGCCGGCGTGCGCCACCGGGCCGTACTTCTCAATCTGCGAGGTGAAGAAGAAGCGGTAATCGAGGTTGCCCTCGGCGATGAGCGCCGGTGTCGTGGGCGACAGCCGGATGTTCCGGGTGTCGACCGCCGCCTGCGCGGCGGGTGGCAGCGTGCGCAACAGGCGCCCGACCTTCGAGGAGACGGTCTCGGGGCGCGGCGGCTTGAGGATGTAGTCGGCGATGCCGAGCTCGACGAGACGGCCGATCTGCCGCTCGTCCCGTTCCCGCGACAGGATGATCACCGGCGTGTGCTGGATCGTCTCGCTCGCCCGGATTTCCTCCAGCGTCTGGTAGCCGTCCATCCCCGGCATCTCGATGTCCAGCAGGACGAACGAGAAGTGCTGGCGGGCCATCAGGTCGAGCGCCTCGACCCCGTTCTGGCACTCGTGGATATCGCACGGAAAGCTCTGCGTGAGCATCCGTCGCAGGATGAAGCGGGTCGCCGAATCGTCGTCGCAGATGAGTACGTGCATGGGGAACGGAGGGTCTGTGACTCCTCGATAGGGAATTCGACCGGTGCGCCTGCAACTTTAGGAAAAACATCAGGCTGCTTCGTGAATCCGGATATAAGGCCGGGCTGGGCCTGACGAAAACGGCAATCCGACGGTTCAGGTATCCATTACGATGGGACTACACCTGCATCGGAGCACGCGTCACCCCCATGACCGACTCTCCCGACCTCGAGTCTCCCTCTGTACGTCCCCTTGACCGCGAGGCGCTCACCGGCCTCATCGGCTCCCTGCCAGACGCCGTCTTCATCGTCGACACCAGCGGCCGCATCGTGCTGGCCAATCCGCTCGCCTCGGAGTGGTTCGGGTATCCGGTCGAGGTCCTGGTGGGTTCGCCCGTGGAACTGCTCGTGCCGATGCGGCACCGCCCGGCGCACGTGGAGCAGCGCGCGAAGTACGTCGCGGCGCCGATCGCGCGGCGCATGGCGAGCGGCGCACGCCTGCGGGCCGTCCGCCGCGACGGCAGTGAATTCCCTGTCGACATCAGCATCGCGCCCGCGTGCCTCGGGGACGAGCGGGTGATCATCTGCTGCGTTCGCGACATGACCGGGTGGCGCGACCTCGAAGAGGCCCTGCGGCTGACCGAGTCGAAGTACCGCCTGTTCGTGCAGGAGGGGCGTGAGGTCTTCTATCGGGTCTCGGCGGACGATGACCTCCTGCGCGGGCGTGTCGTGTTCGTCAGCAACCACGCCAGGGCGCTCACCGGCTTCGACCCGCAGGCCTTCATCGACAGCCCGGATCTCTGGATCAGCCTGCTGCACCCGGACGACCTCGGGACGATCGCGCAGTCCACCCTGGAGGCGGCCTCGACGGGGGCGCCCGTCGTACGTGAATACCGCATCAAGGGACCGCAGGGCGAGTTCCTGTGGGTCGAGGACCGGATCACCCCGATCGTCGATTCCGCGGGGCGGTGTGTCGGGTACCACGGGGTCGCGCGCGACGTCTCGGATCGGAAGCACGCCCAGCTCGCCTTCGCGAGCGCGCAGGAGCGGCTGCACCTGGCCTTGTCCGCCGGTCAGATCGGGCTCTGGGACTGGGACGTGTCGAGCCAGGTCGTCGTCTACTCGCCCGAGTGGTGCCGGATTGCCGGCATGGAGGCCCGGGAAATGCGCGAGGACATCTCCGTCTGGCGCGAGCGGCTGCACGAACACGACGCGCCCGTGGTGCTCGGCGAGTTGCACCGCGCCCTCGACGGGGACGGTACCCGGCTCACGCTTCGGTATCGCCTCCGGCAGTCCACCGACCAGTGGCGCCACGTACTTGGGACCCTGCTCGTCGTCCGTGGCGAGCGGGGGGACGTGCGCCGGGTGCTCGGGGCCGAGGTGGACATCACGGAGCACGCGGAGCTGTACCAGCAGTTCGTCCACCTGCAGCGGGTGGAGGGGCTGGCGGTATTCGCCGGCAGCATCGTCCATGACGTGAACAACGTGCTGCTGGTGACGACCGGGGCGGCGGAATCGGCCCGACACGCGCTGAGCCGGGAAAACTACGAGGACGTCGACTCGAGCCTGGCGTTGATTCAGCGGACCGGGCGCCAGCTCGAGGAACTCGGGCGGGAGCTGATGAAATACGCGCGGCGTGAGACGCCGGACGAACTCACGCAACTGGTCGACGTCGCGGTCGTGGCCGCGGACCTGCTGCCCACGCTCCAGCGGCTGGCGGGACGGCGGGTGCGGCTCGAACTGGCTGACGCTGTCGGCGACACGCGGGTGATCGGTGTGCGTGCGCAGATCCAGCAGGTGCTCATGAACCTGGTCGCCAATGCCCGCGACGCGATGCCCTCGGGTGGAACCGTCCGCGTGCGCGTCGAAGGGCAGGCTGCGCAGCCGGGCCGCGCAGAGGCCACGGTCCTGCTGGAAGTCGCGGATACCGGCACCGGCATGCCGCCCGAGGTGCGGGAGCGGATCTTCGACCCGTTCTTCACCACGAAGGCGGCTGGCAGCGGTACCGGTCTGGGCCTGGCAGCCGTCCGGGCGATCGCCGGCCGGCACCACGCGAGCATCGACGTCGACAGCCGCGAGGGGGCGGGGACGGCCTTCCGCCTCCGGTTCCCGGCGGCGCCGGTGAGCGGATCAGCCGTGTAGAGCCCGTCGGGGCGCCGGCGTCCCCAACCTCAAGCACACCGCCGGCGGCGCCGATTCCAGTTCGGGGTCTGCTCCGTGTCATCGCCCGTTCCATTTCGCGTATCGCGTCCATCGTCAGGCTGGTCTCCACGCCTGGAGCTCCAGGCCCGGAACGATCCGACGCTGGGCCGACTGGCCTGGCTGGCGGCGCACGTCTGTGACGCCCGCACGGCGGTCGTGCATCTGGTCGATCCGCAGGGCCGCAGCTACCGCGCGGGATTCGGGCTGGCCGATCTCGACGATCCCCGGCTCGCCGCCGCTGCCGCCCACACGCGACTGAATGGCGACGGGACGTTCCGGTGGGACAACCGTACGTCGCTGCGCGCTGCCGCGCCTGCCGGCGACACGTCCCTGACCTCATGCGCCGGCGTCATCCTCCGGACGGCGGCCGGGCAGCCCATGGGCACGCTCTGCGTGATGCACGACGATGCCCGCCCGTTCACCGAGGCACAGCTCCACGCGCTCGGCGTCGCGGCGGAACAGGTCGTCGCCACCTGGGAACTGCACGCCGCGTCGCTGCAGCTCAAGGATGTCCTCGTCCAGGAACTCCGGGCCGAGGAGGAGATCGAGAGCCGCGAGCGGCTGTATCGCGAACTGATCGAACACGCCGAAGGCGTCATCTGCTCGTACGACCTGACGGGTCGCCTCCGGACCCTGAACCGCGCCACCGGCAGGCTCCTGGGCTACGACGTGGCCGACATGCAGGGGCGCAACCTGCGTGAGTTCGTGGCCGCCGAGCAACTGGCGCTCTTCGACGAGCACCTCGCGCTGGTCGACACCCGGAACGAGGCCAACGGCCTGCTGACGCTGCGCCGCGCCGACGGGGGCGTCGTGTCCGTCGCCTGCCAGAGCTTCAAGTTCGTCTCCGGCTCCGAGCGGTACGTCGTGACACAGGGGGTGGACATCACCGCCCGGACCCGCGCGGAGGAGATGAACCGGCGCTTCGGCCTCGCGCTCGAGGCGGCACCCGAACTCGTGGCCGTGGCGAGCGTCTCGGGAGACCTGCTGTTCCTGAACCGGGCCGGCCGGGCGATCTGCGGCGTTCCGCCGGACGGCGAGATCTCGCGGCTGTCCATTGGCACGCTGCACCCCGCGTCGGAGGTCCCCAAGGTGCTCGCGGCCATCTCCACGGCGCTCCAGACCGGCGCGAGTGGTGGTGAAACGCGGTTCCGGGGGCACGACGGCGTGGAATGCCCGGCCGAGTTCACGATCATCTCCCCACGGGATCACAACGCGCGTCCAGACTTCGTCGCCTACATCCTCAGGAACGTCTCGGAGCGTGTGCGCTACGAGGAGATGCTGCGGCGCAACGAGCGGCGCTTCCGGGACGTGGTCGAGAACGTGGCCGAGGTGCTGTTCGAGACCGACACAGAGGGCCGGTGGACGTTTCTCAACCCGCCATGGTCGAGTATCACCGGCTTCACCGTCACCGATGCGCTGAACGCCGGCTCCGACGAATTCATCCACGCGGAGGACCGGGCCCTGCACGCGTCCGAGATGCAGTGCCTGCTGGAGGGCGACGCCACCGACCGCGTGTATTCGGTGCGATTCAGGACCCGGGACGGACGATACCGCCGCATCGAGGTCTACGCACGACGGCGTGTCGACGGAGCAGGGGCGTGCGTCGGCACAACGGGCTCGCTGCGGGACATCACGCGGCAGTACGAGCTGGCGGAGCAACTCGCCGATGCGCACCGGTCGGCCGTCGAGGCCAACGGGCGCCTGTCGGAGTTCGTCGCCACCATCAGCCATGAGATCCGCACCCCGCTGAACGGGGTGATCGGACTGGCCGCGGCGCTGCTCGACACGAACCTCGCACCGACGCAGCAGGAATATGCGGAGCGGCTGCGCCTCTCTGCCGACGGGCTCCTGTCGCTGGTCAACGGGATGCTGGACCTCTCGCGGATCGAGTCGGGGGAGATCGAGCTGGAGGAAATGCCGTTCGATCTGCGGCCCCTGTTCGAGGGCGGGCTCGAGCCGGCGTTCGCCAGGGCCAGGCGGAAGGGGTTGCGGGCGTCGCTGGTGATCGACGACGACCTTCCGGCCCGGATCGTGGCCGACCAGGGGCGGCTGCGACAGATCGTGCTCAACCTGGTGGAGAACGCGATCAAGTTCACCGCGGCCGGCAGCGTCACGGTGCGCGTGGCTGCCTCGACACTCGCGGACCGCCCGGCCCTGCTGGTGCAGGTCGCCGACACGGGGATAGGGATCGAACGGGCCCAGCAGGCGCTGATCTTCGAGAAATTCAAGCAGGCCGACTCCTCGGTGTCACGCCGCTTCGGCGGCACCGGACTCGGGCTCGCGATCTGTCGTGAACTCGTGGTCCGGCAGGGTGGAGAACTCGGCGTGGAGAGTACCCCGGGACTCGGCTCGACCTTCTGGTGTCGTCTCCCGCTGCGGGCCTCCGAGACTCCGGCGGCACCGCAGCCCACGCTCGGACGGGTGTCCGCCCCGGCGCGGGTCCTGGTCGTCGAGGACAACGCCACCAACCAGTTGGTCGCCCGCCTGATGCTCGAAAAGGCGGCCTGCCACGTCGACGTGGTGGCAGACGGCGCCGCGGCGGTCGCGCGAGCGGCGGCGGAGCGCTACGACGTGATCCTGATGGACTGCCAGATGCCGGTGATGGACGGCTACGAGGCGTCCGCGCGCATCCGGAGGAGCGGGGCCGGTGCGGACGTGCCGATCATCGCCATGACCGCGCATGCCATCAAGGGCGACCGGGCGCGGTGCCTCGCGGCCGGGATGAGCGACTACCTGACGAAGCCGCTGCGGGCCGAGGTGCTGGTCGATGCCCTGAACCGGGCGCTCGCCCAGACGCCGGAGCCGGCCGTGCCGATGCCGGTGCCGGCAGCCGCTGGCAGTGCAAGCGAGCCCGCCCGGCCAGCCGCTCACCCCGTGCGTCCCACGGAGCCGCCCGCGCCGGGTGTCGACC
>CANIAI010000050.1 GCA_947465275.1 Acidobacteriota bacterium
CCGGACGAACGGCACCCAGTAGAGCGCCTCATATCCGACCTCCGACAGCCAGGGGCCGACGACGATCGGCGCGGTGCCGCGGGCGGCCCTCCGCAGTTCGGCCCTGACCGACTGTTCGAGCGCGACCTGCCCCCACGCGCGCTGCCAGGTACGGCTCAGCGCGCGGCTGCCCTTGACCGTGCCGCCGTAGGCGGTCACGGCCTCGTCGCGGACCCGTTCTCGTCCGGCCTTCACCTGTGCCCGCGCGTGCTTCGCCGCCTCGCGGGCGTGCTTGAGCCCGCGGCGCGACTGCTGCGTGGACCGGCGTGAGGCCTTGCGCAGCCGGTTCCACAGCACGAGCGCGAGGTTCCGCGCGGCGAGCGGGAGGTTGCGGGATCGCATGGGGACGAGGGGGCCGTCTGGAGCCGCGCCCCGGCTACGCGCCGGGCTGGAGCTTCTCCACCACGATGACACGCCCCTTGCCGCCCCAGTCCATCTTCGCCTCGAGGTCCGGACGCGTGCGGCACCCCTCGAGCAGGAACATCAGCCGGAGCAGGTCCTTGTTGAGGAGCGTGATGTGGGTCGGGTCGAGATCGTCCTGCTGGTTGAAGTCGAGCAGGTCGGCCGGGGCCGGGTGGTAGCGCGTGGTCACGTAGATGAACTTCGACGTCATCCGGACCATGTTCGAGACCGCCTGGCGCACCTCGAGCACGGTCAGGTGCTCGAGTACCTCGCGGCAGATGATCAGGTCGAACGCGTTCGCCGCCTTGAGCGAGGCGTCGGTCACCGACCCGATGGCAATGCGGTCACGCACCTCCGGGGTCGCGAGCCGGCGGCTGCTCTCGGCGAAATCGATGCCCTCGACGTCGACGCCGAGCTCCCACAGCAGGTGCATGAGGGCGCCGGGTCCGCATCCGAGATCCAGCGCCCGGATCGGGGTGAAGGTGTCGCGGATCAGGGTCGGGTTCTTCGCCTCGATCGCGCGGCGTGTCTCGAGGCTGTAGTTGTTGCCTGCGTCACGCCATTCACCGGTGAAGTATTCGGCGTCGTAGTGGGCGGCCGTGGTCGGCTTCTGCGCGAGGACGCGCGCTTCGAAATCCGTGAAGGTCATGGTGTGCTTCGTGCCTCGGTGTAGGCCTTGAGGATGCGGCTCGACGAGTCGAGCACCGTGTCGAGGAAGACGATCCCGATGCCGTTGGCCTCGCAGATCCGCACCTGCTCGGCCGGGAGCCGGCCGCGCCAGTCGCTCCCCTTCACGTAGTAGCGGGGACGCAGGTGCCGCAGCACGGTCTCGGTGTCGATCTCGTAGATATAGGTGTAGTCGATGTAGCGGATGGCGTCGATCACCGTCGCCCGCTGCCGTTCCGTCAGCAGCGGCGGGTGCTTCGAGTTGACGTAGCGATCCGAGGCCACGTTGCAGAGCACCGGGCATCCGAGCTCGCTGGCGGCCCGGAAGTACTCGATGTGCCCCGGGTGAAGCGGATCGAACGCGCCGTCCACCATCGCCACCGTTCCGGCCAGCGCCGGCAGTTCGTCCCAGGTCAGGATCATGTCGTCTGGATCGTCCGGATCAGTTCTGGACGAGCAGCCCCTTCTGCTTGAGTTCGTCGAGCGCCTTGTCGAAGAAGTCGACCGCCCCGTCCGGCGAGTTCCGCGCCCACTCGATCAGCTCGGTGAAGCCCTGCTCCAGCGTGACCTTCGGCTCGAACCCGAGCGTCTGCCGCGCGCAGGTGATGTCGGCCGTGTTGTGGCGGATGTCGAACTTCCGCCCCGTCTGCGTCACCTGCGGCTCGATCGCGCTGCCGAGCAGCCGCGCGAGCAGCTGCGCGATCTCGAGGATCGTGACCGTCTGGCCCGACCCGACATTCACCGGCAGGTAGTCGGCGCCCGGCTTCTCGAGCATCAGCACGAGGCAGTCGACGACGTCGTGGATGGAGACGAAGTCGCGCAGCTGCCCGCCATCCTCGAAGACGACCGGCTGCTTGCCGTTCAGCAGGCGGCTCAGCCAGATCGCGGCAACGCCCGCGTACGGGTTGCTCAGGCTCTGGCGCGGACCGTAGACGTTGAAGAACCGGGGCGCCACCGCGGGAATGCCGTACGTCTTCCCGATGAGGAGCACCATCTCCTCCTGGTGGTACTTCGTCATCGAGTAGATGTTGTCGCGGTAGAGCGCCTTGTCCTCGGGCGTGGGAATGGACTGCACGTGCTCCCCGCAGCTCGGGCAGCGCTGCTCCCAGTCGCGGGCGGCGAGCTGCTGCTCGCCACGGATCGTCGGGGCCACGGGGCCGTGGGTGCGGCAGGTGTAGGCGCCCTCGCCGTAGACGCCGATCGAGGAGGCCACGAGCACCTTCTCCACCTTGTGCTTCGTGTTCACGAGGATGTCGAGCAGCAGCGCCGTCCCGCGCGTGTTCACGTCCACGTAGCGATCGACCTGATACATGCTCTGGCCGACGCTGACCGCCGCGCCGAAGTGGACGACCGCCTGTGACGCGAGCACGAGCGGCTCGAAGACGGCGCGGTCGCGGACGTCGCCGCGCACGTACTGCGCCTTCGGGTTCGCGTACGACGGCCAGGTGCCCGATCGATGCACCTGCGGCTCGAGATTGTCGAGCACGGTCACCTGGTAACCGCGGGACACGAGCGAGTCCACCAGGTGCGAGCCGATATAGCCCGCCCCTCCCGTCACCAGCACGTCACGAATACTCATGCAGTCCTTCCTGAAGGATGTGCGCGACCGCTCCCGATCGCGGTCAGCGTAAGGCCCAGCGGCCCCAGCGAGGAAATGTCGAGCGGCGAGAAGCGGCCGGCGCCGAGCGTCTGGTACACCTGCCGTCCGACCTGCAGGTGCCCGTGCAGGAACCTGGGATCGGCGAGCACCGCCGTGGTGTCGACCCCGAGCATCGGCGCGATCCACGCAAGGCTGCCGCAGGTGCCGACGAACGCGCGGGCGTTCGCGATCACCGCGGTCTGCTGCGCCAGGTTGTCGCGCATCGTCAGCCGGTCCCGGATGCTGCTGACGCGCGCGGCCCGCTCGAAGGTGTAGTCGGCATGGTCGTCCAGCGCGAGCGTCGTGTCGAGGAGCACGACCGGCAGCTGCTCCGCCAGCGCGAGGACGATGGCCTGCAGCGTCCGGCGCATCTCGTCCGACTCGGGCAATGAGGCGGCCGTGTAGAACTTCACCGCCACGTAGTCGTCGGGCAGATCGGCGAACGGCCTGGCCGGGCGGGCCATCGGCCGGAACCGGGTGTGCCGCAACAGATGGCTCATCGGCCGGTGCCCGAGCATGAACTGCTGGAAGAGGCGGTACATGAGCGACGGATGGAGCACCGAATACGCGGCGAGCCCCAGGCGGCCCGCCGCGGCCGTCAGCAGTTCCTCGTCGAGCGGCGTGCGGCCCCACTGCTTGAACGTGCCGCCGAACTCCTCGGCCCGGCTCGCGTTCCGCGTGGCGAACGTCTGCGGGTCGAGGATGTCGAACAGCTCGACCGAGCGGGTCGTGATGTCGCCGTACCAGGTGGCCGCGCCACCCCGCGTCAACACAATCAGCCGCTCGGCCTTGACCCCGTACTGCGCCTGGACCCATCGCACGAACGGTATCCAGTAGAGGACTTCATACCCGACCTCTGACAGCCACGGCCCGACGAGGATCGGCCCGCTGCCCGCGACCGTGCGCGCGATCTCGCGCTCGACCAGCCACTCCCGACCGTATGTCTCGAGTCGCTTCCGGGTGTCGTGAAAGGCGCGGACCTCGTGGTCGAGCCGTCGGCCGAGCCCCTGAAGGCGACGCCAGCGCTTCGCGCCCTGCACGACGACGAGGGCGCCGGCGTTGCGCGCGCGCTCGCGGACGATCTTCCAGCCACGCCGGGTGCCTGCGACGGCGCTGCGCTTGGTCTCACGCAGGCTCATGTCGACGTCGGACCAGCGTCCGCCCGTGCTCACCCGTGCACCTGCGTGAGCGGCGCGAGCGCGCCGTCCGGCGTCAGCACCGAGGCGTCCTGCACCATGAGTGGAGTGCCGGTACCAGCCCGCTGTGGCAACCGGTCGAAGGCCTCGCGCGCGAGGACCAGGTGCTTGTCGGAGAAACCGGGCCGGTGGCTGTAGAACGCGAACGACGGCACGCCGTGGAACGGCGCGAGGTACGAGAAGCCGCCATAGGTGCCGACGAAGGCGCGCGCGCCGGCCACGATCGCGTCCTGCACGCCGAGGTTCCGCGACGGCTCGAGATCGGCTGGCAGGTGCGACACGCCCGGCAACTCGAGCGGGAACGCGCCATGGTCGTCGAGCCGCAGGCCGGTCGAGAGGTTCACGACGGGGCCCAGCGCGGCGAGACGGGTGACCACGGCCCGGACGAAGGCTCGGTTCTCAGGCGACGCGGGGAAGCAGTCGTTGAAGTAGAACTTCACCGCGACATACGGTGCGGCCGGTGCGTGGGGCACGACGCCCGCATCGGTACGGACCGCGGTGAGCCGCCTCCAGGACACGTGGCGATGCACCCACGCACTCGACTCGTGTTCCCACCAGTACGGGCTCATCAGCTCGTACATGCGCGACGGATGAAGGTGCGCCCATCCGTGTGTCGCATTCCCAGGCGCCGCCTCGGTCACCGAGCGGAGCGCACCCTCCACGAGGCGCTGGTCGAAGGCGGTCACGCGCGTCTGCTTCTGCTCGCCCAGGTCACGCACGCGGGCGTCGTGCTGCGACCGGTATTCGTCCGGGGTGACCTGATCGAACACGTCGCCGTAGTGGGCCGCGATGTGCTGGTACCAGCCCGCGGTGCCGCCCCGCGAGATCACGAGCCAGCGCTCACGCGGGATGCCATAGGTCTCGGCGCACCAGGCGAGAAACGGAATCCAGTAGAGCAGCTCGAATCCGACCTCGCCGAGCCACGGCCCGGCGACGACGAGGTCACGTCCCGCGGCGATTCGCGTCAGGTCGCTGTCGAGGCGGCGGTCCACCTGTCGCGCCATCAGCCTGCGCCCCGCCTTCCGGACGGCGGCGGGGACGAACGCGCGGAGTGAGGGGGCCATCAGCGGCCGGCGATCCGGCGCTCGGCTTCGGCCCAGTCGGCCTCGGAGTCGATGCTGAGCGAATCACGCGGGTCCACGAGCAGCGGACGGCAGTCGTGACCGTAGATGCCGCCGTACTGCTCGATGGTGCTGCGCCAGCAGGCGTAGACCGTCCCCTCCCGGGAATACGCCGGCCGCGCGTCCTGCCGGCGGGTGACGCGTGCGCCCTCGGGCAGGAACGGCTGCAGGCGTCCCTCGTCGATGCGCATGACGTAATCGGGCGAGAGATGTCGCGGCACCTCGACGACCGTGACGACGGAGTCGGCGCCTGACGCGATGAGCTGTTCGACCGCCGCCCTGACGTGTTCGGGACGCCGCAGCGGCGAAGTTGGTTGGAGCAGCACGACGATGTCCGGCTGCCACCCCTCGGCCGCGAGCATGCCCAGCGCGTGCGTGAGCACCGGCAGCATCGGCGTGTCGTCGGCGGCGAGTGCCGCGGGTCGCAGGAACGGTACCTCGAGCCCGGATTGCCGGCCCACGTCGGCGATGTCGGCGGAGTCGGTGCTCAGCACGGCCCGGTCGCAGACGCCCGACTGACGCGCCGCCTCCGCGGTATAGGCCAGCAGCGGCTTTCCCGCGAGCGGACGCGTGTTCTTCCCCGGCACCCCCTTGGACCCTCCACGCGCCGGCACGATGGCGAGCACCGTGGGACGCGAGCCGGGTGGCGTGGCGTGCACCTCAGCGGCTCCGCGCCGGGGCGTTCTGCACGAAGCGGATCTCCTGCAGCATCGCGGCGACCGCGGCGGCGTCGCCGGCCGGCTGCCGGCCCGGCCGTCCGGGCCGGCACGCGTAGCTCACGTGCAGGTGGTCGGCCGCGTAGTCGGTGCGGAGCACCTCGAAGCCGGTGCTGGCGAGATACGCCCGCATCGTCTGCTCGGTGAGGTAGTAGGGATGGTCGATCTTCACGGCGGCTTCAACCGACCAGTTCCGCAGGTAGGCGGCGCGGAAGTCGACGATGTCGATGAACAGCACCCCGTCGTCGGTGAGCAGGTCGCGCACACGCCGCAGCGTGCCCGCCACGTCGAGCAGGTGGTCGACCGTCTGGCAGATGATGACCACGTCGAAGCGGCGGTCGCCGAACTCGTGCTCCTCGATGAGTCCCGTGATCGTCTCGAGTCCCAGCTGACGGGCCTGCTCCACTTCCAGCGGCGCCGGGTCAATCAGCGTGCCCGCGAGGTTGAACTCACGTCCGAGGTGATGCGCGACGACACCGGTCGACCCGCCGATGTCGAGCAGGGTGCGGCGGCCCGACCCGGCAAGGAACGGACGCAGGAAGCCCGCCCGCTCGGCCGCATACTCGCGCTGCTCGCCCTGGATCGTCTGCGCGTCGATGAGCCGCCCGTGGAAGGCGCTGACGAGCGGCCGGTAGACCCCGTTGTAGAAGTCGCCGTAGGCCTGCGCCGTCATGCGGGGGTTCAGGAACACGAGGCCGCAGCGCGAACAGGCGTGGGCCTCGGCCGCGAAGCCATACCGGTCGCGGTGGGTGAGCACGACGAACGTCGAGGCGCCACAGAGGTTGCAGGCGTCGAGTGCCGCGCGCGGCTGGCGTTCGTAGTCGTAGCCGAGCGCCTGGATGCGCTCACGCCTCTCACGGGCGGCATCGGCCTGGGTCGTCGAAGGGCTGGTCACGGATAAAGGTCCTCAGTAGGTCAGGCGCTTCTCGATCGTCAGCTCGATGGTCGAGAGGCAGTCGGCAATGCGGTCGCCCGCGTGACCGTCGCCGTAGAGCAGGTCGCGCTCCGGCTTGCCGTTCCTGATGTGCGTCCGGATCGCCTCGGCGATCGCGACCCGATCGTGCTCCACGTCGATCACGTTGCGCCCGCGTTCGCGTCCCTGCTGTCGGCTGCCGATATTGACGGCAGGGACACCGAGGAAGGAACACTCCCGGATCGCCACCGACGAGTTCCCGACGATCGCGGTGGCGCCGCAGAGCAGGCGCAGGAAGTCTTCCGGGTACATGTTCCGGAACAGGTGGAAGTTCTCCGGCTGCTCCTTCTCGCGGAATACCCGGATGCCCTTCGACGTCCCGTCGGAGCCGGCGTCGACGTTGGGCCAGAACCAGAGCACCGGCAGCCCGAGGTCCTTGACCGCGTAGAGCGTCTCGTCGACCTGGTGACGCGCCTCCTGGTACTCGGTCGTCACCGGATGCTGCATCACGACGAGATAGCCGCGCGACAGGTCGGCCCGAGGGCCGACGCCGCCGTACTTCTCGAACGGATCGAAGTCGAGCGCGGGGCTCGCCGCGACCTCCGCCGCGATGTCGATCGACGGACAGCCGGTCACGATGACGCTCGCCGGCTCCTCACCCAGGCGGCGCACGCGCTCGGCCGCTCCCTGGGTCGACACGAGGTGGATGTTCGACAGTTTCGTGACCGCGTGCCGCACCTTCTCGTCGATCGAGCCGGTGACCTCGCCGCCCTGCACGTGCACCACCGGGATGTTCATGTACGACGCCGCCACCGCGTTGGCCAGCGTCTCGTACCGGTCGGCGATCGTCACCACGGCGTCCGGCTTCAGGTTGTCGAAGACGGTCGCGAGTTCGACCAGGCCGAGGCCGGTCGACTTGGCGGAGGTGACGAGGTTCTCGCCCTCGACCACCATGTAGACCCGCGCGGCGATCGCGAACCCGTCGTGCTCGATCGAGTGGATGGCGTTACCGTAGCGCTCGAGCAGGGCGGATGCCGCCACGACGAGTTGCAGTTCGAGATCGGGATGCTTCCTGATGGCCTGCAGTGCCGTCCGGATGCGCGAGTAGCTCGGGCGCGCGGTCACGACGACACAGATGCGTCTCTTCACGACAGTCCCTCGATGTCTTCGACGGAGAGCAGTTGATCGGTCGCGACGTCCCGCCGCAGGCGCCGGCCGATCACGTCGGGCAGCCGCTCAGGGGCGAGGCCGCTCCCGGGTTTCTTGAGTGCGAGGTGCGCCGGCTCCAGCACCGTTCCGGCCGGGAGCGCGCCGCGCGCCACGATGCTCCGGGTGAAGATGCGGCGGAGCGGGTCGGTCTGGCCGGCGAGTGCGTCCTTGTCGACCGGGTTCGCGCGCATGGTCTCGATGAAGCGGATGCCGTCCACGAGCTGCCGCAGCTCGGAGGTGGTCACCGACGCCGGCACGTCGGGGCCGAACATCTCGCGCGACAGCGCCACGTGCACCTCGAGCAGGTCGACGCCCAGGGTGGCGGCCGCGAGGCCGGGATAGATGGTGGCCGAGTGGTCCGACAGCCCCACCCAGCAGCCATAGCGCTCGCGATAGAACGGGAGCATGTTGAGCCCGACCTTCTCGGGCGGGCATGGATACGCTGTCGTGCACTGGAAGACGCCCACCTCGGCGCCGCGCCCGCGCACACGCGCCACCGCGCCGTCGATCTCCTCGATACGGCTCATCCCGGTTGACAGGAGCACCGGGGCGCCGGTGTCGGCCATCCGGTCGAGCAGCACCCCGTTGAACGTCTCGCCGGAGCCGACCTTCCAGAGCGGCATGCCGATGCGCTCGAGCAGGTCCACCGCCTCGATCGAGAACGCCGACGAGAGAAACAGGACGCCGCGTTCGCGCGCATGGTCGGCAAGGCCGACCCACTGCTCCGGCGTGAACTCCATCCGCTGCCAGTACTCGTAACGGGTGGCATCCTGCCGGCTGAACTTGACGCGGAACGGTTCCGACGGGGTGCTCTCCGCCGAGGCGATGTGCGTCTGGAACTTCACGGCGTCGGCGCCCGCGTTCGCGATGGCGTCGACGAAGGCGTGCGCAAGCCCGAGGCTGCCGTCGTGCGTGAGGGCGACCTCGCCAATCACGAGGCACCGCCCCCTGCCCAGCCCGGCCAGCGCCTGATGTGTCTCCGTCATGCTCCTGAACCTTCCGCGGCCGCCGGCAGTCCTGCCTGCGCCCGCACCGCCTGCCCGCCCCCCCCCGAGAGCAGATCCTCGAGGGGATGCAGCGCCCGCAGGTCACACGCCGCGAACCGTCCGGCCGCCACCTTGTGCGCCGCACGGAGTGCCACGCCGAGGTGCACGTGCAGCCACTTCGGGTCGACGTAGAGCGCCGACGTGTCGGTGCCCAGCATCGGCGCCATCCAGGCGAGGCTGCCGCAGGTGCTCACGAACCCACGGGCACGGGCGATGATGCCGGTCTGCACGCCGAGGTTCGTGCGCGGCGTCATCAGCGCGCGCGCGCTCACCACCCGGCCGCCGGCGAGCTCGTAGTCAGCATGCTCGTCGAGCGCGAGCCCCGTGTCCAGCAGGACGACGGGCGCCTGCTCCGCGAGGCTGGCCACGAGTTGCCGCAGCACGCGGCGGACACCTGGCGAGTCGGGCATCGAGCGGGCCGAGTAGAGTTTCACCGCGACATAGCCCTCGGGCAGCGCGCCGGCGGGCGCCATGTCGCCCGGCTGCATTCGCGCGTGGCGTGTGTGGCGATCGAGGAACCCGAGGGAGCGATGCCCCGACCAGAACTGGGCGAACAGCCGGTACATCAGCGACGGGTGCAGCACCGCCACGCGCCCCTCGCCCGCGGCGGCGCTGGTCGCTGAGCCGAGCCGGGCCTCGACCATCGCCACCAGGTCGCGGTCGAAGTCGGCGATGCCCTGCTGCTTGACCGCGCCGCGCTCCGCCGTGCGCCGCGCGAACTCGGCCGGCTCGACGAGGTCCCAGATCTCGACGTAGCGTGATGCCACGTCGGCATACCAGGACGCCACGCCGCCACGGGAGACGGCGACGACCCGCTCGGGCGCCAGGCGGAACGCCTGCCGCACCCATCGGAGGAACGGGATCCAGTAGAGCGTCTCGTATCCGACCTCCGACAGCCAGGGACCGGCAATCACCGTCTCGGCCGACCCGACGATCGCCTCGATCTCGCGCTCGATCGCCCACTCGGTCTCCCACGCGGCACGCGCATCGCGCAGTTGCTCGCGGTGCCGGCGGGCGTCCCGCAACGGACGTCCCGCGGCGCGCAGCCAGGCGGGGCTCTGCATCAGCGCCTGGTGCCTCCGGTGAGCGAGACGTCCGGCA
>CANIAI010000051.1 GCA_947465275.1 Acidobacteriota bacterium
GCAGGATCGCGAGCGCGAGGGTCCCCGCCGCGGGGCCGGCACGGGGTTCATCATCGACGCCGGCGGCTACATCCTGACCAACCACCACGTCATCGACGCGGCCGAGCGCATCATGGTCCGGCTGACGGACGGTCGCAGCCTCCGGGCGCGGCTCATCGGCTCGGACCCTGACACCGACATCGCGCTGATCAAGGTCGACTCGCCGCGGCCACTGCCGTTCGCCCCGCTGGGCGATTCAGACGCACTGCGGGTGGGGGAGTGGGTCTGCGCCATCGGGAATCCGCTCGCGTACGAACACACGGTGACGGTGGGGGTGGTGAGCTTCATCGGGCGCAAGCTGTTCGACAGCTCGCTCGATCGCTACATCCAGACCGACGCGGCGATCAACTTCGGCAACAGCGGCGGGCCGCTCATCAACTCGCGTGGCGAGGTGATCGGCATCAACTCGGCGATCAGCTCACGCGCGGCGAACATCGGCTTCGCCGTCCCGATCAACCAGGCGAGCGGCATCCTGCCGCAGCTCCGCGACAAGGGGCGCGTGTCGCGCGGCTACATCGGCGTGATGCTCCGCGACGTCGACCCCGACATCCAGCGCTCGCTGGGCCTGCAGAGTGCGCATGGGGCGCTCGTGCAGGACGTGACGGCCGGGTCGCCGGGCGCGAGGGCCGGCGTGCGCACCTACGACCTGATCGTCGCCGTCGACGGCGCGTCTGTCCGGGGCAATGACGAGTTGATCCAGGCGATTGCCACCCGCACCCCGGGATCGGTCGCGATGCTCGACATCCTGCGCGATGGACGCCCCCTCAGCGTGCCCGTGAAGCTCGCCGAACGCCCGGGCCGGGACGCCCGTCCGGGTGGCGACGATCGGCAGCCGCTGCCATCCGCGGCCCGGGGCAATCCGCTGGGCCTGCTCGTGCGCGACGTCGACCGTGAACTGCAGCAGCGCTTCCGCCTGCCCGAGGGCATCCAGGGGGTCATCGTCTCCCGTGTGGAGCCGCTGAGCCCGGCGTTCGACGCCGACATCGAGCGGGGGCACGTCGTGCTCGAAGTGAACCGTCAGGCCGTCCGCACGATTGAGGACTTCCGTCGCCTCACCGGCAGCGCCCGCTCGGGCGACGTGTTCACCTTCTACCTCTACAAGCCCGAGCTCGACGGCGGGCAGCGCGCGCTGCACACCGTGCGGGTGGACTAGGCGCTCCGCCTCCACTGCCGCCGGCGCACCCGCCGGCTGGAAGGGACCCGACCATGAAGGCCCGTATCCTCGTCATCGACGACGAGGCCGCGATCCGCGATTCGCTGCGCATGATCCTCGAGTACGAGGGGTACGACGTCACCCACGCCGTGTCGGGACCGGACGGCCTCTCGGTCGTCAGGCGCGAGCCGCCCGACCTGGTGCTCCTCGACATCCGCATGCCCGGCACGAGCGGGATCGAGACGCTCGCCGAACTGCGGAAGATCGACGAGGCCTTGCCGGTCGCGATGATGTCAGGCCATGGCACCATCTCCGACGCGATGCAGGCGACACGGCTCGGCGCCTTCGACTTCATCGAGAAGCCGTTCACCAGCGAGCGCGTGCTCGTCACCGTCGCGAAGGGACTCGAGGTCCGCGAGCTGCGGCAGGAGAACCGCGCCCTCAAGCTCGCGATGGAATCGCGCTACGAGATCGTCGGGCAGGGCCCGGCGATTCGCCGGGTGCTCGACCTGGTACAGCGCGCGGCGCCGACCAACGCGACGGTGCTGCTGCTCGGCGAGAGCGGCGTCGGCAAGGAACTGGTCGCGCGGACCATTCACCGCAACAGCCCGCGCGCCGGGCAGCGGTTCGTGCAGGTGAACTGCGCCGCCATCCCCGAGGAGCTGATCGAATCGGAACTCTTCGGACACGAGAAGGGGTCATTCACCGGGGCCACGGAAAAGCAGCTGGGGAAGTTCGAGCAGGCCGACCGCGGCAGCATCTTCCTCGATGAAGTGGGCGACATGAGCCCGAAGACGCAGGCCAAGGTGCTGCGGGTACTGCAGGAGCAGGAAGTCGAGCGCCTCGGCTCCGCCCGCACGATCAAGGTCGACGTCCGGGTGATCGCCGCGACCAACAAGAACCTCGACGAGGCCATCACGACCGGTGAGTTCCGCGAGGACCTGTACTTCCGCCTCAACGTCATCCCCATCATCGTGCCACCGCTGCGGGAGCGCCGCGAGGACATCCCGCTGCTCGTACAGCACTTCGCGAAGCGGATTGGTGACGAGCAGAACCTGCGGCCCCGCCGCTTCGACCCGCGCGCGCTCGAGATGCTGCAGCGCGCCCGCTGGCGCGGCAATATCCGGGAGTTGCGCAACACGATCGAGCGGCTGCTGATCATGAGCAGCGGCGACGTCATTCGGCCGGAGGACCTCCCCAACCTGGAGCCTGCGGAGCGACAGGGCATGGCCGCCGCCGTCGTCGTCGCACGGCCCGAGACCGCCCCCCTCACCGCCGAGAGTCCGGCGGCGGCGCCCGAGACCATGGCCCCCGCTGATACCGCCGTACGTGCGGTCCCCGGCACACTGCGCGAATTCAAGGAAGTGTCGGAGCGCGCGTTCCTGGTCGACAAGCTGCGGGAGTTCGGCTGGAACATCTCGCGGACCGCCGAAGCGCTCGACACGCCGCGAAGCAATCTCTACAAGAAACTCGAGCAGTATGGGATTCGGCAGGAGGTCGACGGCTGACCGGCCGCGCCGTACGTGATAATGGCCTGTCGCAGTCGGCCAGACGATCGCTGCCACTGGTAACCACGGTCTCCGTGTAGTGCCGGTGGGAGAGGAAAGTCCGAACTCCGGAGGGCAGTGCGCCGGGTAACTCCCGGGCAGGGCAACCTGACGGACAGTGGCACAGAAAATATACCGCCAGCCGGCATCCGCAAGGGTGCCGGGGGTAAGGGTGAAAAGGTGCGGTAAGAGCGCACCGCGCCGGCGGCAACGTCGGTGGCAGGCAAAACCCCGCACGGAGCAAGGCCAAATAGGGTGGCGATCGCGGTGGCGCAAGCCGCCGCGGGGTCGCGGGCAACCGCGGCTTTCAGGACGGCCCGTCCGAAGCCACCGGGTAGGTCGCTGGAGGCAGCGAGCAATCGCTGTCCTAGAGGAATGATCGTCGCCTGTCGCGGGTCCGGCATTTGTCGGGCCCCGGCGGGAACAGAATTCGGCTTACCGGCCGGCTGCGACACTTGAACACGCACACCTGAGCGCGCGGGTGCACGTCGATGCACGGCGCGCCAGGGCGCGGCGACCGGCCGCCGCTCGGCAGCACTTTTGCTCAGCCCCCGACGTCTATGGCTCACTACCTCGTCACCGGCGGCGCCGGCTTCATCGGATCCCATCTCGCGGAAGAACTCCTGCGGCGCGGCGAGCGCGTCCGCATCGTCGACAGCCTGATTACCGGCAGGCGGGCGAACCTCACCCACCTGCCAGGCGTCGAGTTCCTCGAGGGCGATCTGGCCGACCTGGCGGTCGCGCGGCGGGCGGTCGACGGCGTCGAGTACGTGCTGCATCAGGCGGCGATCCCGTCTGTGCCGCGGTCGGTCGACGACCCGATCACCTCGAACCGCGCCAACATCGACGCCTCGCTGAACCTGCTGGTGGCGGCGCGCGACGCGAAGGTGCGGCGGGTCGTCTACGCCGGCTCATCCTCCGCGTACGGCAATACACCGACACTGCCGAAGGTCGAGACGATGCCGACCGGGCCGCTCTCGCCCTACGCGCTGCAGAAGCTCGTCGTCGAACAGTACTGCAGCCTCTTCTCGCAGTTGTACGGACTCGAAACGGTCACCACCCGCTACTTCAACGTGTTCGGACCGCGGCAGGATCCATCGTCACCCTATTCGGGCGTCATCTCGCTGTTCATCAGCGCGATGGCCGCGGGGCGCGCACCGACGATCCTCGGCGACGGCGAGCAGACGCGCGACTTCACGTTCGTGGCGAACGTGGTCGATGGCGTGCTGCGAGCCTGTCACGCGGAGGGCGTCAGCGGGCAGGTCATCAACGTCGCGACGGGCGGCCGCATTTCGCTGAACCAGTTGTTCCGGGTGGTGCGCGACCTGACGGGCGCCCAGGTTGAGGCCGAGTACGGCCCGTTGCGCGCCGGCGACGTGCGCGACTCGCAGGCGGACATCACCAAGGCCCGGCAGTTGCTCGGCTACGAGCCGATCGTGACCTTCGAGGAAGGGCTGGCCCGCACGGTCCGCTGGTACCGCGAGGCGGCGCTTACCACCGCCTGAGGCCCCGGCGCTCACCCGGGGGGCTCACGCCGCCCGGAACGACGTACCGGCGTCGGCCGGCGGCTCCGTTCCGGCGGCCGCCTCCCCACACACCTGCATCGGCAGGTCGAGGGTGAAGGTCGTCCCCTGGCCGTACACGCTCTCCACGGCGATATCCCCGCCCATGTGTCGGGCGAGTCGGCGGCTGATGGCCAGCCCGAGCCCGGTTCCCCCATACTTCCGGGTCGTCGTCTCGTCCGCCTGCGTGAACGGCTGAAAGAGGCGTTCCGTCTGCTCAGGCGTCATGCCGATCCCCGTGTCCCGCACGGCGATCCGTACCCACGGCTCCTCGCCCTGGAGCCGGCGCTCGACAACGAGGCGCACCTCGCCACCCGGCGTGAACTTGCACGCGTTGCTCACCAGGTTCAGCAGGATCTGCCGCAGCTTCATGCTGTCGCCGTGCAGGGTGTCGAGGTCGGGGGGACACGACGCGTCTATACGGATGCCCTGAGTGGCCGCGGCCGGCGCCATCGTGGCGAGGACGTCGCCCATCAGCGGCGCCAGCGCGAACGGCTCGACGTGCAGCGTGAGGTGTCCCGCCTCGATCTTCGAGAGGTCGAGCACATCGTTGATCACGGCGAGCAGATGGCGCGCCGCAGACAAGACCCGCCCCAGATCCTCGGCTCGGCCCGTCGCGGCCTCCTCAGCCGCATCCTCCCGGAGCATCTCGCCGTAGCCGATGATGGCGTTCAGCGGCGTACGCAGTTCGTGGCTCATGTTGGACAGGAAGGCGCTCTTCGCGACGTTGGCACTCTCGGCAGCCGTCATCGCCCGCCGGAGCGACGCCTCGGCTTCGTGTCGCTCGGTGACGTCGCGGAGGCACGCAGTCAGCAGCGGCAGTCCGCCGCCGGACACGGCGGTGATCGACACTTCCGCGGCGAACGGACGACCGTCCGCGCGGACGGCGGTGACCTCCATCCGCGTGTTCAGCAGCGAACTGCCGGCCCACCCTGCCGGATCCCTGAACAGGTCAGCGTAGGGCTGTCGGGACTCGGCGGCCAGCATGTCGACCGCCGGACGACCGATGGCGTCGGCCCGGGTCCACCCCAGCGTCCGCTCCGCCGCCGGGTTCAACTCGGCGACGCGGCCCTGGGTATCGATGGTGAGGAGGGAGTCGATCGTCGACTCCATGATGGCCGCCTTGCGAGCCTCCGAGTCGCGGACCGATCGCGCGAGTTCCTGCCGCTGCAGCAGGCGGACCACGAACGCGGCACCGACCTGCACGAGGCCGAGCACCAGCACCAGCTGCAGGATCGACCGCTCGGATCCCTGCTCGACCGCGGCGAGCTGACGCTCGGCGTCGGCCTTGTACGCGGTCTTGATCGCGTCGAGCCGCTCACGTGCGGCATCGAAGAGCGGATTGCCGTCGGCGAGCGCCAACCGGCCGGCGGCCTGCAGGTCGCCCTCCAGGATCGCCGCGATGCCCCGGTCGCGTTGCTCGAGATACGCCTGCCAGCGACGCTCGAAGGCATCGGCCGCCACGCGCTGGACGTCGGTGCGCACGAGCGAGCGGTGCTCGTGCAGCAGCGCCGCGACCCGCGCGTCGGCCGCTCGGGACGCGTCGACGTACATCACCTGCATGTCGATATCGGTGGTCGTCAGCGCGTACCACATGTCGAGACGCGCTTCCTGCGCCTGATACTGCAGCTCGCCGAGGAGGTCGAGCCCGCGCACGGCGCCCGCGTACATCTCGCGTGTCTGCTGGTTGCCGCGGCTGACGTTCTGGACGAGCAGCGCGCCGGCCAGCAGCAGCACCAGGCCGACGCCGGCGAAGGCGACGCCGAACCGGGCGCGGGTCACCGCTGCCCGCCACGCGCCGAACTGTCGTCCCGCGGCCGTCACGCGACCCTACCGCCCCTCACCCCGCAACGGGTACGCCGCGTCGCTCGGCGGTCGATTGTCGACTCGCACCACCTTGACCGAATCGTCGACCTCGCTGACGCGGAGATAGCCGATCGCTCCAGGGACGTTGAAGATGAAGCGCCGCACGCCGGCCGCCGTGCTCAGCTGCTTCGGCCCGGCCGAGGCATCGCCCACGAACGAGGCCTGCAGCAGGTGACGCACGTACTCGGGCTCGCTCATGCGGCAGACCAGCCGCAGGAGCAACGCCCGCTCCGGATCCTCGGGGGGGCGCATGACCACGGTCATCCTGCGGCGGTCAGGCCACGTGAGGCGCTCGCCCAGGAAGATCCGGCGCAGGTCGGCGCCCGAGAGCGTCTCGACCGGGTTCTGGCGGTTGACGACGATGACGAGCGGGTCGGGCGCAGGCTCCTGGCCAGCGCGCGCCGGCGACGGCACGACGGAGATCGCCGCCACGGCCAACAGGCACGCGGCGAGGACACGGACGACAGGGGAGAAGGTGCGCATGATGGTTCAGAAGGCGAAGGCGAGCTGCATCCCGAATCCGTACGCCGGATCCCCTGTCCGGCGTGACCACCGTTCACCTTGCCCCTTGATCGCGGCCCAGGAGCCCACGTCGTATCGAAGGCCGGCGGCAAGGCCGGTGTCGCGGCCCATCGCGCCGTACAGCGGATCCAGCGCGTTCACGTGGAGGTAGTCGATGCGCGCGTACGGGCTGTATCGCCCGACCCGCACGCCGGCCTGCGAGTAGAAGCCGGTCGAGACACGCACCGGGGCGCCCGCGACGCCGTGCCGCAGCGTCAGGAACTCATTCAGCAGTTCCAGCCGGCTCGCCTGGTAGACCGCGTGGGCCGCGACGATGGTCTCGCCGATGCGTGACCCGCCGGGCGTCAGCCGGTCGCGATAGACGGACACACCCGCCTGCAGCCCGGGTAGCCAGTCGGGCCGTGCCAGCAGGCCGAGGTTCACCGCCACGCCGCGATTCTCGTCGGTGACGTTCTGGACCGGCGCGGCGCCCGGCGTCGCCGCACGGCCGTTGCCCACCTCGGCGACGTAGCGCAGGCCGAGCGGGCCCGACGCCAGCTGGCCGGTCGCGCTGATGCCGAGGTTGTGGATGGGCAGGATGCCGCCGTCGTCCTCGAACGCGAACATCCGGGGGCGACTGGTCGCTGTCTGGAACCAGGCGCCGTGATGATAGGCGGTGTTGTAGAAGCCGATGGCGGTGTGGTACCGGCCGACCGACAGGTGCAGGCGATCCGATGGAGCGAACTGCAGCAGGATGCGTTCGAGGTCGATCGCGAGCTCGTTGGCCTCGCTCCCCTCGAACACGGCCTCCGCAAGCACGTTGACGCGATCGGACAGGCGTGACGTCACGAAGGCATCGGCCTGGCCCAGGCCGAACCCGCGCTCGGCAGACGCGGCGCCACGGCGATACACCAGGTCGGCGTAGCCCCGCACCTGCATCCGCGGGCCGTCGGCCCCTTCATGCTCGTGCAGCGCCGCCTGCACCTCGTCCTCGGCGCCCCGTTCGTCCTTCGCCGGGGCCGGTCCGGATGCGCTCTGGACCGGCGGCAGTGTGCTGCCTCCGAGGCTGCCGCCGAGGCGTTCGGTCAGGGCATGCACCTGCGCCTCGAGTTGCTCGATGCGGCGCACCAATGCGGCCGGGTCCTGCGCGGAGGCCCCAGAAACCGACGGGGTCGCCTGCCCGGCCACGGGCCTTGGCGCCAGCGCCGTGACAAGCAGCACGCCGAGGAGGGACGACAGCAGCGGGCGGGTCGGGAGATGCCAGTGATCGGTTCGAACGCGCATGTATCCTCATCGGGCGGTGTGCCCGTCTCGGGATGGGAATCGGCGTGACTACGGCTGAGCTTTACCGCCGTGTCGCGGCGGTACCCCCAGGTCGATGGCGGGGTACCGCGCGGGGCGACCTGTCAGGCCGCCTGGCCGGCGCGCGGCTCGACCGGCGCACTGGCCCGGTCAGGGGTCGACGCCGCGGCGGGGGCATCCGCGGGTTCGCAGATGGGAAGGACCTTCGCGGGGAGGTCGACGGGCAGTTCCACGACGAAGGTGGCACCCCGTCCGAGTTCACTGGTGACCCGCACGTCCCCTCCGAGCATCCGGCAGTAGCGGCGGCTGATCGCCAGCCCGAGTCCGGTCCCGCCGTACTTGCGCGTCGTGGAGGTGTCGGCCTGGGCGAAGTCCTGGAACAGACGGCTCATCTGTTCGGCCGACATGCCGATCCCGGTGTCGCGCACGGTGAAGAGTGTCCAGCCGCCGTTGTCGCGGACCTCGGTGTCGATCTGCACGGTGATGGTGCCGTCGTGCGTGAACTTGCAGGCGTTGCTCAGCACGTTCAACATCACCTGCCGTACTTTCGTGGCGTCGCTGTACATGCCGGCGAGGACGCGCGGAATCTCGCAGCGGACCATGTTGCCGTTCTTCTCGGCCAGCGGCTGGACGGTGGAGATGAGGTCGTGCACGAGCGTGCCGACGTCGAAGCGTTCGGGGTGCAGCGTCATTTTCCCCGACTCGATCTTCGACAGATCCAGGACGTCGTTGATCAGGGCCAGCAGGTGCCGGCCGGCCGACAGGATGCGCTCGAGATCGGCAACGGTGTCGGTCGCGGCGACCGCCTCGGCGTCCTCCTTCAGCATCTCGCTGTAGCCGATGATCGCGTTCAGCGGGGTGCGCGGTTCGTGGCTCATGTTCGCCAGGAACGCGCTCTTCGCGACGTTCGCGCTCTCGGCCGCGGCCTTGGCCACGCTGAGCGCCTGCTCCGTGCGCCGATGCTGTTCGATCTCCTGCGACAGGGTCCTGGTGCGCTCGGCGACCCGCTGCTCGAGGCGGGTGCGCCCCTGCAGCAGTTCGGCGTTCTGCCCCTGGATCGTTGCCAGCATCGCGTTGAACTGCTCGACGAGGCCGCCGAGTTCGTCGTCGTGTTCCTTCACGGCGCGGATGCCGTAGTCACCTCCGGCGGCGACCGCCTCGGCTGCGCGGGCCAGGCGCACGATGGGACCCGAGATCGAGCGCTGCAGGCGCGACGAGAGGCCGTACGCGACCAGCGCGGACACGGCGACCACGACGAGCAGGATGATCGCGTAGCGCTGCAGGCGCGCCGTGAGGCCGTCCAGACGCCCCTCGACGACGATGGTGCCGATGCGGTGCCCGTCCAGCATGATCGGACGGCTGACGAGGACGTGACCGCGGTCAGAGATCACGGCGAAGCCATCGGCGTCGGTGGTCACCTGGCGAACCTCCCGGCCATATCGCGCCAGGGTTCCGCTGTCCGGCACCTCGATCCGGGCGCCTTCCACGGACCCATAGCCGCGCAGGGCGGACAACGCGTCGCCCGCGGCCCTGGCATCACCGAACTGGACAGCTGCGGTGCTGCTGTTCCCCACGACGTCGGTGACGCTCTGGAGTTCGGCCGTGAGCTGCGCCCGGGCGCTGACGACCTCGTTCAGGACGACGCTCGCGGTCGTCATGGCGAGCGCGACCGCGCAGGCGGTCATCGTCACCAGGGAGAGCTTCGTGCCGACGGAGAGCCCGGACCAGCGGATCATCAGGACACCGCGGGCGGCGCGACGACGCCGCCTGGGGGGGCAGACTGGGAGCAGGACGTAGTGCTCACGCGGTGAAGATCCAATCCGTAGGCGTGGACCAAGCCGGCCGGACAACGCACCGACGGGCAGACAACGGGTGCGGGCCTCGCGCCGTCGCTCCAGACCACGCGAGAGACCTCCACCGGCTGCGTAATCGACCGCCAGCCGGTGCTGGTTGAACCGCCTGCGCGACGGTCGACGGAGCCTTGCCCGGCATTTCCCGGCGCTGCGCATGTCAACCACGGGACACAGGGGTGACCCCGCCGGTTGAC
>CANIAI010000052.1 GCA_947465275.1 Acidobacteriota bacterium
TGCAGGCTTTGTTGTACGTAAAATACGTAATTAGTGGGCCCGGACCCGTGGCGTACCTCTTGACTGCCGAGACATCTCGCATGCCCAGCCCAATTCGCCTCCGCCTCGTCCTGACCCTCCTGCTCGCCGCGACGACCGGGCCAGGCCACCTCGCGGCCCAGCAGCAGGCCCCGATCGCCCCCGCGCAGGACTGGGCGCACGCCATGGCCCTGCCGACGGTCGAGGACACCAATCCCGACCCGAAGGTGCTCGAGATCAACCTGACCGCCCGTGTTGGACAGGTCGAGATCTCGCCCGGGCGCTCGATCGAGGCGTGGACCTACAACGGCGGCATCCCGGGTCCCCTGATTCGCCTGAAGGTCGGCGACCGTCTGGTCGTCCACTTCCGCAACGAACTGCCGATGGCGTCAACGGTTCACTGGCACGGGCTGCAGGTCCCCATCCAGATGGACGGCGTGCCAGGGGCGTCCCAGCCGGAGGTTCCCACTGGCGGCACCTTCACGTACGACTTCGTCGTCCCGGACGCGGGTCTGTTCTGGTACCACCCGCACGTGATGTCTGCCGCGCAGGTCGGGTATGGGTTGTACGGAGCGCTGCTGGTCGATGACCCGGCCGAGGGCTTCTCTATTCCAGACGAACACGTCCTCGTGCTGAGCGACATCGACGTCACCGACAAGGGCACACTTGAAGATCCGGAGACCGGTGGATCGGCGGGCATGGCGTTCGGCCGCGAGGGCAACGTGCTGCTCGTCAACGGCCGGAACCATCCGCGTGTCAGCGTGCCGACCGGCGTGCCGCAGCGGTGGCGTGTGGTGAACACGGCCAAGAGCCGCTACTTCGAGCTCGATGGCGGCAAGGGGACGCGCTTCACGAAGATCGGCGGAGACGGGGGGCTGCAGGAATACTCGGAATCGCTCGACTATCTCGTGCTGGCACCCGGCGAGCGCGCCGACGTGTTCTACGTGCCCAATGGCGCGCCCGGTACGGAATACGGTGTCATCGCCCGGCTCTTCGATCGGGGCTACGGCAGCACCGAGGCGCGGCAGAACGAGGCGCTCTTCACGCTGGTGATGGACGGCACGCCCGCACCGGCGCCGGTCGCCCTCCCCACCGTCACGCGAGCGATTGCGCCGGTCGCGCAGGCAGGGGCGACGCAGGTCGCGATGGAGTTCGGCATCGCGCAGACCTCAGACACCAAGGCGTTCATCTACACGATCAACGGCAAGCCGCTGGCTGAGATTCCAGCTCTGCCCGCGACCGTCGGCGAGACGCAGATCTGGACCGTCAACAACACGACGCCCTGGTCACACCCGCTGCACCTGCATGGCTTCTTCTTCCAGGTGCTCGACAAGAACGGGCAGCCGAAGCGGCCGATGCAGTGGAAGGACACGGTCAGCATCCCGTACAAGGATTCGCTGAAGCTGATCGTGAAGTTCGATGACCGCCCCGGCGCATGGATGTATCACTGTCACATCCTCGACCACGCCGAGGGCGGGCTGATGAGTTCGGTCCTGCTGTCGCGACCCGGCGAGGCCCCGCCGCCGCTGCCCAGCGAGCACGCTCACGGGCACGACGCTCCGCAGACCAAGTAGCGCGTCGACCCTGCCGCGGCCGCCTGCCTAGAACGGGTAGGCGGTCGCCTTGTCCTGTACGGTGACCCACTGCCACTGGGTGAACTCCTCCCAGTTCGCGGGCCCTCCGACCCGGGTCCCATTGCCCGAGGCGCCGCGCCCGCCGAACGGCACGTGTGGCGCGTCACCGACCGTCTGGTCGTTGATGTGGAGGATGCCGGTGCGGATGCGGTTGCCGAGGGCGAGGGCTCGCGACACCGACCCGGAGATCACGCCGGCCGAGAGCCCGAACTCGGTCTGGTTCGCCAAGGCGACCGCCTCATCTTCGGTGGCAAACGTCGTGACCGGCGCCACCGGGCCGAAGATCTCCTCGTCGAACGCCCGCATGCCCGGGCGCACGTTCTCGAGCACCGTCGGCCGGTAGAACAATCCCTCGTAGGTGCCGCCTGCCCGTAACCGCGCGCCGGCCGCCACGGTGTCGTGGACGATCTGGTGCACACGGTCGCGCTGCCGCTCGTTGATGAGCGGCCCGAGCGCGACCTGCCCGCGCGCCGGGTCCCCGACCGGCAGGTGCTCGGCCACCGTCGCGAGCCGTTCGATCAGCGCCGGGGCGATGCGCTCGTGCACCAGGATGCGTCCCGTCGTCATGCAGATCTGCCCCTGATGCAGCCAGGCGCCCCAGCGGGCATTCGAGGCCGCTGTCTCGAGGTCCGCGTCGTCGAGGATCACGAGGCAGTTGTTGCCACCGAGTTCGAGTGACACTCTCTTGAGGTGCTCGCCGGCCAGCGCTCCCACGCGACGGCCCACGCCGGTGGACCCGGTGAAGGCAATCATCGCGATGTGCGGGTCGGTGCAGAGCGCCTCACCGGCTTCCGCGCCCCCCGGCAGCACGTGCAGCACGCCCGCCGGCAACCCGGCCTGCTCCAGGAGCCGCGCGATGACGTAGCCGCCGCCGAGCGGGGTCTGGGCATCGGGCTTGAGCAGCACCGCGTTGCCCACCGCCAGCGCGGGTGCGACGGCGCGAATCGAGAGGATCAGCGGGAAGTTGAACGGCGAAATGACGCCCACTACACCGTGCGGCAGTCGTCTCGCGAAGCTCAGCTGGCCCGACGCGCTCGGCAGGACCAGCCCCTGCGCCTCGGTCACCATGGCCGCGGCCTGGTTGAGGATGCCTTCCGCCATCTTCAGTTCGACGTCAATCTTCGGAGGGATGGACCCGGTCTCGCGCACCATCCACTGCCGGATCTCGTCGCCGTGCAGCCGCACCAGCCGTGCGGCCACGCGGAACACCTCGGCACGCGTCTCGTACGGCAGCGCCGCCCACGCCGGCTGCGCCTCGGCGGCCTGGCGGGCCGACGCGGCGACGTCCGCCCGGTTTGCCAGGCCCACACGCGTGAGCACCTCGCCGGTCGCCGGTTCGCGGACATCAAGCGTGCCGCCGGACGACCGCTGCCACGCCCCTGTGAAGACGTGGTCGCGCCACGTCGCTTCCTGCAACAGTCCTGTGGTCGTGCTCATGACAGCCATCCGTACACCTTCGAAAAGAGGGCTCGGTCGCGCGAAACGGCTGGATTGTATCAGCAGACACAGAAACGGGCAGGCGGCCCGGTGGCCACCTGCCCGTTGGTCGTACCCGTCGGCGCGCCCCGACCTCCAGTCGCAGACTAGAAGTCGAAGTTGACGCCGAACTTGACGAAGCGGGCCGACAGGATGTCGTTCGGCCGGCGCCACGCCCCGGTGTTCGCCAGGTTGTAACCGAACAGCTCGGTCACGACCGCGTTCGAGTTCAGCAGGTTCGCCACGTCGACGTTGATGTTCGTCTTCGTGCGGCCCGCGCGGATCGACTTGCTGACGCGGAGGTCGACCAGGTGTACGCGGTCACCGTAGAACGTGCCCGGCTCGATCACGTCGATGGTGGTATTCGTCGCACCCGTCAGCGCGCGACCGAGGGTCGAGTTCGCCGCCAGGTACGCGTTCGTCGCGATGAAGTTCGCGGCGAGCGACGACCCGGGGGTGTCCTGGTACGTGCCGCTGACCTGCAGGTCGATCTTCGGAATTGTGTAGATGCCGACGAACTTCGCCTGTACCTGCAGCGCCTCCTGCATCTTGCAGTGCGCCGGCGAGAGCCACACGTTCGCCAGGTTGAACCCGGCGCCCGAGAAGCCCGGGAGACCGAGGTTCGCGCCGCTCGCGAGCATCTCCGGCACCTTGGCGGTCACACCGCAGGCATCGACGCTCTCACGACCGAAGCTGAACCCACCCTGCAGCAGGACACCGTTCTGGAGACGGGCGTTCATCGTCGCGTCGACGCCGTTCCAGTGGTTGGTCATCTTGCCGTAGGTGTCCGACAGCGTGTTGTAGTTGTTCGCCGGGATACCGAAGTACGCCGGGTTCAGGTCGAGGGCGCTGATCGTCGCGCCGCTGTTCGGGAGACGCGAGTCGGTCGGCACCGTCAGCGAAAACGCGTCGTAGCCGCTCGCCGGGACGGCGAGGTTGTCGGTCACGCGGAAGTTGCCGAACCAACGGCGGAAGAAGCCGAGGTCCACCGACACCCGCGGCAGGATCTCGTGCTGCACCGAGGTCGAGAACTCCCAGTTGTAGTAGCGGTTGCCGAAGCCGGTCAGCAGTTCCGGGTCGAACGTGGAGCTGGCAATGGCGCGACCGAAGTTCGGGTTGGCCAGCGCACCGCATTCACCGTTCGCCGTCGTGGTGGTCAGGTCGCAATCGGGCGCGTAGTTGCCGTTCGCGTCGTTCCACACGCGCGTGGTGTTGTTGACGTGGGTGTTGACCGGGTTCGGGTCCTGCGCGATGCCGTTCAGGCCCTGGCCGCCGAGGTACTTGTTCAGGCTGACCTTGAGTGCCGTCTTTCCGGTGCCGAACACGTCGTACACCAAGCCCATGCGCGGGGTGACATCCTTCCAGTTCAGGTTGTCCTGCTCCGGGAAGGTCACCGAGCGGCCCGGGACGAAGCGCCCGGTGTACAGGTGCCCCTCACCGAAGCTGTTCTTGAACCAGTCGTAGCGGATGCCGCCGGTCAGCGTGACCCGGTTCAGCGTCCACTTGTCCTGGGCAAAGAAGCCCAGGTCGTGATCCAGCTTGTTGTGGACGTCATACGGCGTCGCAAACTGCGTGATCAGGTTCGGCACGCCGTTATTGAAGCGGTACTGGAGGTCGTTGAAGCTGTACGTCCGCGTCTTCTGGTACCCGGGCGAGTCGTTGAGCCCCGCCTTGAAGGAGTGCGAACCGGTCACGTAGGACACGGCGCCGCGCCAGAAGTAGTTCGACAGCCACGTGTTGTTGTACGTCGTCCAGTTCCGGTAGACCAGGTTCGGGGTGTTGCCACCCTGCTCGAGCACCGAGATCATGCCGCCGTTCGGGTCAGCCGACCGGGTGCTGAGCGAGTCGAGGTCCATGTTGCCCCAGCGCTCGGTGCGCTGGAGGGCAACGACTTCGAGGAGGAGCTTGCTGGTGATCGGCGACGACCACTCGGCGTGGAGCAGCCGCTCCTGCGGAAAGCGATAGTCGACGGACGCCTCCTGCGCACGGGTGGTGCTGATGTACCACGGACAGCTGCAGCGCTCCTGCTGGTCATAGGTGAACGCGAACTTGTTCTTCTGGTTCGCCTGGTAGGTCAGGCGCACCTGCGCGTCCTTCCAGGTGGCGTCGTTGTGCGCCTTCTGGGTGGTATCGGGTGCATACGTCCAGGCATTGGGATTGTTCGCGTTCAGGTTCACGAACGCGCCGCCGACGTAGTTCTCGGCGACGTTGTACCGGCCCGTGGCGAAGAACCACAGCTTGTCCTTCTGGATCGGGCCGCCGACGCCGGGGTTGATGTCGAACAGCTTCCTGAGGCTGGTGGCCGAGATGAAGCCGCGATCCTTCAGCGACTGCGAGAGGTTGTCACCCTGGAGCGCGTCGCCCGAGAACGTCAGGAAGGTGAAGCCCTTCACCTGGTTGCCGCCGTCGCGCGGGATGAAGTTCACGCGCGGTCCGCCGGTGGCGAGTTCCGCCGACACCGCGCTGGTGTCGATGGTGACTTCTGCCGCCGCGCCGACGTTCGGGGTCGAGCCGCCGATGGCGCCGCCGGCCTGCAGGGTGGCCGTGTTGACGCCGTTCTGCGTGACCCGCATGTCGGCCGGCTTCGAGCCGTGCGCCATCAGGTAGGCCATGTTGTCACCAGCGGCGCCACCCACGTCCTGCTGACGGGTGCTCGCGTTGTTCAGCGAGGTCACACCGGGGATGAGGATGCCGAGGTTCTGGTAGTTGCGGCCGGTCGGCACCGAGGCGATCGTCTGCTGCGTGATGACCTGCTGCTTCGTGGTGCTCTGGACGTCGACCGTCGCGGCCGCGCCCGTCACCGTGACCGTTTCCTCGAGGGAACCGACCTTCAGGTCGGCGTTGACGACGACGGTCGCCGAGCCGCTGAGCTCGACCCCGTCACGCTTGACGGTACCGAAGCCTGGAAGCGAGAACGTCACCGTATATGCGCCGGGACGCAGGTCGACGATGCGGAACTGTCCCGCGCCGTCCGAGGTGACCGTGCGCACCTTTTCAATGAGAACAGGGCTTGCGGCTTCTACCGTGACACCGGGCAGCACCGCGCCCGAGTCATCCTTGACCGTGCCCGTGATTGATGCCTGGGCAAACACCGTCGCCGGCAGCAGCACGCAGGCAAGCGCGAGCAGTGCCTTCGACAACTTGCGAATGATCATCCATCCTCCGAAGTGACTGTTATGAAATGAGCGGGGTCGGTACGAGCGTGCAGCACCGACTCCGGCCAATTCAGTTTCAGCAACAACAATGCCCGCGCCCTTACGCCAGGGGATTCAATGACTTAGAGAATTCAGGCGGCTTAAGGCGGAGGTAAGTCTTCGGCGGGATGGATGGGCGGAATCCGGGAATTTGAATTTGCGTCAGACTGGGGCTTGCCGCTAAGGTAGCCCGACTCGTTCGAGCTGATTTCGACCCACCGCCCCTAACAGAGGAGTCCGACCGTGGCAGCACACGAGAGTGCCGACCTGATCCTGAAGCTGTACGACCTGCGCCGTGAGCCAAAGATGCGGGAGGCCCGGCAGTGGTTCATCGCGTTCAATCCCGACAGCGTCGACGACATGCTCGCGACGCTGCGCGGACCGAACAGCGCACACTTCCGGATGGTCGCCACGTACTGGGATATGGCGTGTTCGCTGGTGCTCCACGGGGCGATCGACGAGGCGATGTTCAACGACGCCAATGGCGAGCACATCGCCATCTTCTCGAAGTTCGAACACCTGCTCGCCGAGTACCGCGAGAAGACGGGGCTGCCGCATTACATGAAGAGTCTGGAGACGCTGGTGCTCCGGTTGCCGAACGCGAAGGAGCGCCTCAAGGCGACCCGCGAACGCCTCCGGGCGATGGCCGCCGCACGCCCTGCCGCGAACTGACCGACTCGACCGGCCCTGCCGCGTGGAGCGACGGGGCCGGCGTCACGCCTGACGGGGGGCCGCCCCGGTCAGGGGCGTTGGCTGGCGGGAGGCGTTCCGCCGTTCAAGCGCACGTAGACGACCATCTGCCCGTAGATGTCCCAGGAGTGACCGAGCAGAAACCAGACGACGCGCCCGCGCGAGGAGGGGCCCAGGAAGGCGTTTGTCTGGACGACGGTCCTGAGTGACTCGTCGGTCTGCTCGCGCAGCAGCGCCTCGCCATAATCGAACGACCGGTCCATGGCGGCGATGACGTCGGCCTTGCGCGTCAGCGCCCGGTCGATGATCGGCGCCTCCGCCTTCCCTCCCAGGAACCTGAGATTGAGGACGTTGGCGTTCGCGACGTGCAGCACCTGCTGCGCGAAGTCGCGCTGCGGCGGCGTCGCCCTGAAGGTGAACCGGTCCTCCGGCATCGCCTCGGCCAGGGCGTGCATCGACGCCTTCATGTCCAGCCAGTCCTTGAGCAGTTCGTCGCGGGCACTGGCGGTCTGCGCCTCCGTGCGCCCGGCCCCTGGCCATGCCAGCATGGCCAGCAGCAGGACCGGGAGAGACGCGACGACCCTGCGTCGCACGCCGTGAGCCGCTCGTTCCATCGATTACCTCCCCAATGAGAAACGCCCGGCAAGCCCCTCGAAGGGACCGGCCGGGCGCAGTATCCACGGACCTGAGTCGGTGCGGCTCGACGCGCTAGCGGGAAGAGGTCTTCCCCGCCGGCGCGCTCTTCAGGTCGTTGTAGATCGCCTCGATGTACATCTCGCCGGTCCACTTCGGCGTGGAGTACAGCGGGTCGTACTCCGCCGTCGGCCCCTGCGCCTTGATCTGCGCCAGGGTCAGCCCCTTGTCGATCCCGAGCTGGATGCGGTCGCGGATGATGGTGTTCATGTCGCGGTACTCGACGACGTCAGCCTCGTTGAGGATGCGGCCGTGGAGCGGCGCGATGCGGGTGCCCCCCTGCTGGTTGAACTTCGGCACCGCGATGTCGATGATGTCGTTCATCCCCTTCAGCAGCCCCTTGATGGAGCCACCGCGCTTGGCGTCGAACATCGGATAGGCCATGGCATCGACGATCGGGCCCGCCGCAATCACGTCGTTGTGACGGAACCACACCATGATGTCGCCGTCGGTGCGCGCCGCGGGCTCATGGATGAACTCGACCGCCTCATCGTTGAACCACATCGCCTTCCGGGCCGTGAAGAAGGTATTGGTCGGCCAGAGGTCGCCATCTTCCGCCGGGGTGGACCCGGTGGGCGCCGCCATCCGATTCAGCAGGTTTTCGTGCGCGAGGATAATCGCGCTCTGCTGCCGCTGCGGCTGACCGCCGCCGCCGCCCGCGCCAGGCGCCTGCAGGATGCCGAACTGGTCGGGCTGCCGGCCCTGTGGACCGGCGACGTTCGGCGGGGCGACCGTCGGGTTCTGTCCGGCCTTCGAGACGATGCCGTTGGCCCCGAACACGTCCTTCTCGCTGGTCGTGTTCACGACGTAGTTGATCTGCTTCTTCGAGAGGATCCCGGCCACCCGCACGACCTTCTCACCCATCGAGGCAGGCCCGGGATCGACCACCATCACGCCGTCGTTGCCGGTCTGGATGACGACGTTGGTCGGTCCGCCGGCCACCATGTAGACGTTGCCGAGCAGCGGCAGGACCTCGACGCCGAGATCCGCCGGCACCTCGATCGGATACGCGCTCGGCTGCGGCTGCTCGAAGCTGCGGCCCCCCACCAGTCGATCGGACAGAGGGATATTCGCGCCCGACTGGGCGGCCATGTGGACGCCGAATGCCAGCGGCCCGAGGGCGATCGCGACCGCACCGGCCGCCTTGAGTCTGGAGTACTGCATACCTGTGTCTGCTCCTGTATTCCTGGAGGCGATGCGTTACTTCTTCGCGGCCGCGGGCGCGTTCTTCGCAGCCTGCGCCGGCGCGGACTTCGCCGCCTGATCCTTGATCGCCTGCTGGATGACCTTCTGGTACTCCGGATACAGCGAGGCCTTGCCGCCCTGCGTCACCTCGTACGGCAGGTTCGCGTGGCGGGCGAATTCGTCGGGACGCGTCCCGAGCGGCCAACTGGGCACCCACCCGGTCGGCTTGTCGCCAAGCTCGTCAACCGTCTCGAAGGGAATGGCGGTGCCGACATGCTGGCCAACCGCGATCGAGAAGTTGTTCGTGCGGACCATCGGCTCCTCGAAGTAGACCGGGTCGTCGACGAACGAGATGTGGGACAGCATGTCGCCGTGACGGGTGATGTACTCGACCATCGTGCCCCTGTAGCTGGTCGGTGCCCCGTTGCGGTTGATGAACGTCGTCTTCATGTGGGTCGTCGTGACCTTCAACGCGTTGCCCACCCACTCGCCGGTGGAGAAGCCACCCCACGTGTGTTCCGCGAATTCTGATGGGTGCTTCCGGCCATCCATCCAGATGACGCGATCGGCCCGGCCAAAGTAGCCGGCCATCGTGTAGGCCACGAGGGCGCCGCTCTCGGGGTCGACGATCTTGGTGATCCGGATGTTCGGCTGCGGTCCGCGCATCGAGTACTGCGTCGGGTGCGGCTTCGCCTGCTGCTCCGGCTGCGAGAGGATCGACGCGTCCCAGCTGCGCGCCTTCTGTCGTGCGATTTCGTTCAGCGGCAGCCCGGTGTAGTCGCCAAGTTCAGCGCCGGGTGCGCGGTGCGGCTGGTCCTCGTGGTTGTCGCGGGCCCACTCGCCCGAGATGTCGATCTGTGCGAAGGCGGGGCTCGCCAGCACGAGTGCCACGACGAACAGGAAAGCTGTGCGCATAGGTCTCCCTCGAACCGCTAGATGCGGCCCTCTCAATGGGCGTTGAGTGTGCCGTCGTTTCGCCCCCGGCAGTGTCGCAACTTGTCTCAGCAAGCA